>JABDPN010000319.1 GCA_013042715.1 Flavobacteriaceae bacterium
ATGTTGTACAGAGTTAAGAACTAAATCTTGTTGATTACTACCAATTTTGTTTTTAACCAATGGAACTTTTACAGTAATAGGATCTTCATTAAGTGTTCTTTGGTAGCTTGCCAAAGCCCAAGGAATAACCATTTCGTTACTGGTTTTACCATTCTCCTGTACACTTAACTGCATTGGGATTAATCCTCGCTGTGTGAGTTGTCTTAAATTATTTTCCCTGCTAGTGTCTTCTTCAAGAGGATTTATAAATTGAAAGTTAATATTAGGATTTACATTTTTATATTCTTCTAATAGATATCTTGTTTCTGCTTGCAGTCTTTTAAATTCCGAAGGAAATCCCTCACCTTCTAAAAAAACATCTATTATTAAAGGTGAATCCAAATCTTTTACCAACGATTTTGAGCTCTCACTTAAAGTATAACGTTGGTCTTTTGTAATGTCTATTCTGCTAAAAATTGAATGTGAACCAAAGTTAATTAAGAGTAATGCTACAAGTAAGATTGCTAAACGCTGCCAATCACTTTTTTTGATTCCAGAAGTTGATAATTGTTTTGAGGTAAATGCAATAAAAAAAGCAATCATACTTAAAAAGTAAATAATATCTTTTGTATCTAAAACACCTCGACTGATGCTTTTGAAATGTGAATTAATTCCGAATAATTCTATTGCTGAAACAGAAACCAAATCAGCAATACCATCTAAACCAATATAAAGTAACAGACAAATAAATACTGCACTTATAAAAGCAACTATTTGGTTGTCTGAAAGTGATGATGTAAAAACACCAACAGAAGTATAGGTTCCAACTAGTAACAATAAACCTATGTAAGATCCAAAAACAGCTCCTAAGTCAAGATTTCCATAAGGATTAGCAAGTTGATAAACAGAATACACATAGAGTAATGTTGGAATTAATGCTAGAACTATTAAAACAAATGCACCAAAATATTTTCCAAGTACAATATGTAGTTTTGATATGGGTTTGGTCAGTAAAAGTTCTAAAGTGCCTTGCTTTTTCTCATCAGAAAAACTACGCATCGTTACAGCTGGAATCAAGAATAGTAAAACCCAAGGTGCTAATAAGAAAAAGGAAGACATTTCAGCAAAACCATAGTCTAGAATGTTGTATCCACTTTTAAATAACCAAAGAAACAAACTGCTAACTAACAAGAACAATCCAATGACTAAATAGCCAATAGATGACGAGAAAAATGAGTTTATTTCTTTTCTAAGTATTGCTAGCATTATGGTAAACTTACGGTTTTATTGACACTCCACGCTTCAGGTTTAGCATTAAAAAGTAGTTTTGTCTTTGCCCAAACTGTTCTAAATAATTCAGATGCTCTGTAATTATCAAGGTTTTCTTGCACTTCCCAATAGCTATATGTAAAAAAGATATTGCTATTGTCTTTATCTCTATACAATTCTAATAAACGACAGCCTTCAAAATTTCGTATAGCTGTTTTGTTTTGTTTAAAATTTTCTAGAAAGGTATCGATATGCTCTTCAGCAAAACTCATTTTTACAATGCGTATAAACATAATTAGGCTTTTAAAAATCTAATAGTTATGGTATCCATCATTTTTAAACCCATTAATGTTGATGCACTTCCTACAGTAGAACTGTTACTTCTGTAAATGGCAATTTCAAGATAATCAGAAGAATTAAAAACAAGCATTTCCTTTCCTTCGTCGTGACGTTTACCTTCTGGAATTTCAAAATTTACAATATCACTGTATTTATGATGAATTTTTTTGAATTTATAGCCTCTTGCCATAATATCAAACGGTCTCCCTTTTTGAATCGTTTCAAAAAACTTACGTTTAATATTTGTAATGACATTTCCATAATTGTCAATATAAATGACGTTTCCAATTATTTGGTCTTTCTCGTCATTTACAAAAGGGACAAGATTTTTTATTTGTTTTATCTCTGTAATGGGTTTACCTATAACTTCTAGTTTTCCACCTCTTGCAATATGACACGCTACTTTGGCAAAAACATCTAAAACTGGAAAACTGGTTTCAATTTTATCGTGAATATTGATCTCTACAATCTTTTCTGGAGCAATTTCTGAACAAATCATACTCATTATACCGTTATTGGAGCAAACAAAATAATGGTCGTCTAATTTTACAGCAATATGTTTGTTTTCAACGTTAAGCTTAGAATCTATTCCTATAACATGTATGGTTCCTTTTGGAAAACAACTGTAGGCGTTTTGAATAATATATGCAGCTTCAGATGTGTTAAAAGGCGATACAGAATGGGAGATATCAACAATTTTAACATCTTTCAATTCATTGTATATAGTTCCTTTTATTGCACCAGCAAAGTGATCCTTCTCTCCAAAATCTGTTGTTAAAGTTATTATTGCCATTGGCAAATTGTTGATATTTTTTTAAAGTAAGATGACGTAAATTTACGTACATTTGAGTAATGCAAATCTAATAAATCCTTTCAGATTTATTTTATAAAAATTAATCGCTTTTGAATGAAATTATTATAGAGCTTGAAGAGATTACTCCTAAAGATTTTTTCGGAGCTCAAAATGCAAACATCGAACTACTCAAAAAATACTTTCCAAAACTAAAAATTGTGGCACGTGGAAATAAGATTAAAGCTTATGGAGATGAAGAAATGCTAGAAGAATTCGATCGTAGATTTACAATGCTTACCAACCATTTCGCAAAATATAACAAACTTGATGAAAATGTTATAGAACGTGTTTTAACTAGTCGTACAAGTGACG
>JABDPN010000324.1 GCA_013042715.1 Flavobacteriaceae bacterium
GTGTTGCAGTTTCTTATTCTGAATTTTTAATCGATTTAAAAGATATCTCTTATCATCTAGATTTGGGACTTTCATGTTTTTGGAAGGACCATAAGTAAGTCCTTTAGCTTCCTTTAATTTGTTTTTATATTTATTAATTACTGTATCGTAATCTCTTGAAGATCTATTGGCTTTACCAAATTTATATTTTAAAATAAATTTTGGATAACTTAATGCTTTATTTAAAGGAATAATACTTTGTAACAAGTGTAATGCATGTTGACCTGTTGTCCATTTTCCATCTGGACTTTTAATCCAATCTTCTGATTTTTGATTTTTAAGAAAAGTAAAAAGATTATTATGTTTAGATTCTAATAAACTGGCAATAGCTTTTTTGTCCATTATTTTCCCTTTTTGTACAAAGGAATAAGGTACGAAATATTATATCCAAAACCAATACCAAAACTACCACTATCATAGGTTCTGCCAAACCCTGGAATATAGATATTTTCAAAATTATCTGGTTCGGTTTCTGTTATTCTCCTTTTAAGTTGCACGTTTACGCCAAGATACAAATTATTAAGTGTTTGCACTTTTAAACCAAAAATTAATTCGGCCCAAATAGCGGTTAAACCATCAAAATCTTTAGGGTCTATTATTGTGTTTTGTCCCCAAGCTGAATTATTTATATCATAAATAGTATATTGACTTAGTGTTTGACTAAATGTACTAAAGCCAACACGTAATCCACTATATATTAAATTGTCCATTCCATACCAATTTTGGTATAGATTATAATCAATTCCAGCTTTTATATAATTACCTTTTGAAGTAGAATTAAGGTATTCAGTGATGGTTGTTTTTTCTTCTGTTCCCAGTTCTCCTGCAACGTATAAATCTCTGGTTATTCTGTAATCACCTTGTATTTCAAATCCAGAATAGTCATCATCTAAAAAGGTTCTAGCAAGTTTACTTAAATCTGCACCAACTCGTATTCCATATTTATTTTTAAACGCAATGGAGTCTTTTGGAATACTATCGTTTTGTGCTGAAAGAGTAACAGAAAACAGCACTAAGCAAAGAATACTAATGATATATCTTAACATGTGCTGCTGTTTCATTTTCTATAATTGAATTTATTATATCTGTATCTAGTATCCAGTTGTTTGTATCTGTTTCAATACTCGAATTTAAATCTGAATAGTTATAAATGTAACCACAAGCTCTTGAAATGTAAATGGGCTCTCTTAAATAACTAACGTTTACTAAATCTTGATTTCCTAATAAAATATCATCATTGGTATCTTCAGGTGTGTCATTATCATCTATTTCATAATCTTTATGAAAAACTATTTTAGTAATATCGGAATCTGTTCGTAAAGGAAAAGCAATGGAATCTGTTGTTGTTACAACTGAATTTGTAAATAAAACAACCTCATTTTCATCATCTACACCAAAGACTAATAGATTATCAACTTCCTTTTTGTCTTCAGGACTAGTATAATCGTAAAAAGTAATAATTAATTGAGGAATTACTGCTGCTCCTTCTTCACAGATATCATCTTTTTCACAGCTAAGTATACACGCACAAATTAAGATTATGATTAATAGTTTTTTCATAATTATATTATCGTCTTTCCAAAAGTACAACATTTTCTACATGGTGCGTTTGTGGAAACATATCTAATGGTTGAACTTTAGTGACTTTATATATTTCATCCATTAAAGCTAAATCTCTAGCTTGTGTTGAACTATTGCAACTTACATATACTACTTTTTCTGGAGAAATTTTTAGTATTTGTTTAACGACATCTTTATGCATTCCATCTCGAGGTGGATCTGTGATAATAACATCTGGATGACCATGTTTAGCAATAAAATTATCATTAAAAATAGTTTTCATGTCTCCAACATAAAAATCAACGTTATTAATATTATTTATTTGTGCATTTTCTTTTGCAGCTATTATAGCTTCAGGAACAGATTCAACTCCAATCACCTGTTTTGCTTGTTTGGCAACAAATTGAGCAATGGTTCCAGTTCCTGTGTATAAATCGTAAACTAATTCGTTTCCGCTAAGACCAGAAAATTCTCTTGTAATTTTGTACAATTCATAGGCTTGTTCAGAATTTGTTTGATAGAACGATTTGGCATTAATTTTAAATTTTAAACCTTCCATATTTTCAACAATATGGTCTCTACCTTTATAACAAATTACATCTTGATCATAGATTGTGTCGTTTGCTTTAGAATTAACTACATAAAGTAAAGAGGTGATTTCAGGAAAGGCTTCAGTAATAAAATCTAATAACAATTCGCGATTAGCTAAATCATCTTTATAAAATTGAATAAGAACCATAATTTCACCAATGCTTGTGGTTCTAATCATTAAAGTTCTTAACAATCCTGTTTGGTTTCTGGTATTAAAAAACTCCAGGTTGTTTTTATTAGCAAATTCTTTAATGGCATTTCTAATAGCATTTGAAGGATCTGCTTGGAAGTAACATTTTTTAACATCTAATATTTTATCCCACATTCCTGGAATATGAAATCCCAAAGCATTTCTATCAGTTAACTTTTCATCAGATTGAATTTCTTCTAGGGTTAACCATCTGCTATCACTAAAAGAAAACTCCATTTTATTTCTGTAGAAATATTGCTTTTCAGAACCCAAAATATTAGAGACCTCAGGTAGTTCTATATGTCCAATTCTAGTTAGATTATTTACAACTTCTTTTTGTTTGTAATGCAATTGGTGTTTGTAATCCATATGTTGCCATTTACAACCACCACAAGTACCAAAATGTGAGCATTTTGGTTCTGTTCGTTTGTCAGAAAGCTTATGAAACGTTATTGCTTTTCCTTCGTAATAGGTTTTTCTTTTCTTAAACGTTTGAATATCTACCACATCACCAGGAACAGCATTAGGTAAAAACACAACTTTTCCATCTGGAGCTTTAGCTATTGTTTTGCCTTTAGCTCCAGCATCTACTACTTCAAGATTTGTAAATACTTGTTTTTTATTTCTTCTTCTGGGCATGATGCAAAAGTAGAATTGTTTTTAAGATTTTTTTAGTAATATCAATAAAAAAAGCACCTAATTTAATTAGGTGCTTTAGTTTTAAAATAAATTAAGTTTAATTAACACTTAGCATGTAAGCTTTTATAGCTTGTAATTCTTTGTCGTTTAAATCTTTAACAAAGCCATCTAGATTAGCTTTCATGATTGCAACTTGTCCTGGATTTGTATCTACTATAGGTTCTAATTCGTCTTTTAAAAAGGCAACGATATCAGCATTTTGCTCTGCATATATCTTGTTTATATCTTTTATCGAAGGTCCAATAACTTTAGAATCCACTAGATGACACGTAGTACACGTTTTGTCTTTAAATAGTTTTTTTCCTAATGCAATTAATTCAGTATCAGTATCTTTTTTAACTTCAGCTTCAGGCTCTTTTTTTTCTAATTTAATTTTCTTTTCCTCTTTTTTTTCGGTTTTCTCTCCACATGCTACAAAAGTAAATAACATAGTGAAAACTAATAAAAGTGATATGTTTTTCATAGTGAATTATTAATTTGAATTGATAGGTTAAAATTATGAATAAAGTCTTTATTATTTATACAATTGTTAAAATATATAGTAATTTTTAACTATTCTAAATACCATTTTAAATGACATGTTTTTATTTAAAATAAGTTTTAGTAATTTGCGACTTCTAGGGATGATTTCTCTCCCACGCTGAATTTTCGACACTTCGAAAGGAAAAAGGTATAGTAGGAATGGTTATTTTTTTCAATTAATAAATTATATTAAAATGGCTGTTTTAGAACACATTACATCACAAGAGGCTATGGCCTTAGAAAACAAGTATGGCGCTCAAAACTATCATCCTCTTCCAGTTGTATTACGTAAAGGTGAAGGTGTATATGTTTGGGACGTAGATGGGAACAAGTATTACGATTTTTTATCTGCTTATTCTTCTGTTAATCAAGGACATTGTCATCCAAAAATTGTTCAAGCTTTAACCAATCAAGCACAATCATTAACCTTAACATCTCGAGCGTTCTACAATGATATGTTAGGAAAGTATGAAAAGTTTGCTACAGATTATTTTGGTTTTGATAAACTATTACCAATGAATACTGGTGCTGAAGCAGTAGAAACTGCACTGAAAGTTTGTAGAAAGTGGGCTTATGAAGTTAAAGGAATTGAAACAAATAAAGCACAAATAATTGTTTGTGAGAATAATTTTCATGGTAGAACAACAACTATAATTTCATTTTCAAACGATCCTGTTGCTCGAAAAAACTTTGGGCCTTATACAGATGGATTTATTAAGATAGAATACGATAATTTAATAGCACTTGAAGATGCTTTAGCTCAAAACCCTAGCGTAGCTGGATTTTTAGTAGAACCTATTCAAGGTGAAGCTGGAGTTTATGTTCCTAGTGACGATTATTTAGCTAAAGCAAAGGAATTATGTGAAACCTATAACGTATTGTTTATAGCAGACGAAGTACAAACAGGTATTGCAAGAACTGGACGATTACTTGCAACGTGTGGAAATTGTACTTGCGAAAACAAGGATTGTTCTGGAATTCCAGAAGTTAAACCAGATATTCTTATTCTTGGTAAAGCCTTAAGTGGAGGTGTTTATCCAGTTTCAGCTGTTTTAGCTAATAATGATATTATGAATGTTATTAGACCAGGAAATCATGGAAGTACTTTTGGTGGAAATCCGCTTGCAGCTGCTGTCGCAATTGCAGCACTTAAAGTTATAAAAGATGAAAAACTTACTGAAAATGCATACAATCTTGGTAACTTATTTAGACAAGAATTAAATAAATACATAAAAACAAGTAAAATTGTAAAACTTGTAAGAGGGAAAGGGCTCTTAAATGCTATAGTAATAAACGACCATGAAGATAGCGATACAGCATGGAAAATTTGTCTAGCTTTAAGAGATAAAGGTCTTCTAGCTAAACCAACTCATGGAAATATTATTCGTTTTGCTCCACCATTAGTTATGACAGAAGAACAATTACTAGATTGTGTATCAATAATTGTAAAAACTCTAAAAGCATTTGAATAAATTATTGATTATTAGATACAAAAAAAGCGACCATTTGGTCGCTTTTTTTATATTTTTTAAAAATTTAGCTTTGATACTGTTCCATCATTTGTCTGGATTGTTCCATCATTTCATCCCAACCAATCGTATAGATTTGATAAAGTGAGTATGCTAAGTATAATAAGTTAATTATTAATACTACAAGAGCAATTGTCTTAGCAGTATTCATACCTTGAACGTTCTCGTAATTTTCAGGATTAGCTTTAGCCTCTTTAAGTTTATTGTTAGCAATTATAAATGCTATTCCAGCAGGAATAAATCCAGAACCCATAATACAACAGCATAAAAACCCTAGAATAGATAAAATATATACTAAGGTTGAATTTAAATTTTGTTTTTCCATAATTAGTTTAGTTAATTAATTTAAAAATATAGTTTACTATTATTATTAGCAGGTTTAAAACTACCAAAAATATTTTAACTTTTTCGTCAGATTTAAATTTATAGAAAATATTTATGACTATAAACAGTGCAAAAAGTAATAAAGTATAGACTGCTGGATACATTTTAAGTGCTTCAACAAACTCGCCATGAAACAACAACGATAAGGCACGTTGTAAACCACATCCTAAACATTCAAAACCCAAGAGTTTCTTGTTTAAGCAAGGAATCATATAGTTTTCAGATAAAAGCATATTGTAAGTTTATTTCAAACAAAAGTATTAAAGTCTGCAAATATTAATCGAATTTATTTAATTTTAAAAACAAATACATTTTTAATGTCTAGAATACTAAATATTGTTTTAATTATAATTGGTGGAACCGTTGCTATTTATGCTGAAGCAGACGAAAGCCAAAATCTCTACATTTTAATTGGAGGACTTTTTATTTTAATGGTTGGTTTGTACAGACTATCCCGACAAATTCCAGATAAAAAGCCTAAAGATGAATTTATAAAAGAAGAAGATGACGTTTAAAATTGGAGATACAGTAGAAGTCTTAGATGAAAACTTTTCTGGAGTAATTGTGAAAATCATTGATAATGAAGCAACTATCGAAACTGAAGATGGTTTTAATCTTGAATTTAATCTAAAAGATTTAATGAAAGTAAAGTCTGATGCTTCATTTTCAACTGAAATTTTTAAAAAAAATACACTTAGTGACGTTTTAAATGAAAAATCTACTCCCAAAAGAAAAAAGGTAAATACAAAGAAAAAGGAACGTTTTCAGCCAACAATGGAAATCGATTTACATATCGAAAAATTGACACCTAATCATAAACGTATGGCAACACACGAGATTTTAGAACATCAATTGTTTGTTGCGAAACGACAATTAGAATCTGCAATTAGAAGACGATTTCAAAAAATTGTATTTATTCATGGAGTTGGAGATGGTGTTTTAAAAATAGAACTGGAATATCTTTTTAAACGTTATGATAATCTTCGTTTTTATCAAGCAAATTATCAAAAGTATGGACAAGGTGCAACAGAAGTTTTTATTACTCAAAAACCTATTAATTAATTGTCTAGAGAATAAGAGTGTGTATACGTTCCAATTGTAATATTATCTGCTGTTAAGATTTCAATATCTGTATTTACTACTTCAATAAAAACTGTTACAGTTCTAATTCCATCAAGATCCTCATAAGTTGTTATAGATTTTATTGTGCCACTTTGTGCTTCATAATCTTCTGTAATATTAACTTCTGATGAAGGAATACCTTGACAAATAATTTCTAGGGGATCACCATCATAAAACCTATAATTAAATCGAGTAGAAGATCCATTTATTGTTAATTCTTCTTCGTAAGGTGTTTCAGTAGGGAAGAATATTTTATCGTTTGTGTCAGATCCAGAAAAGAGAAGCATTAGTGATTCGTTAGGATCTGTTTTTATATCGTACACCAAGTAATCTTCAGAATATATATCACCACAAAGCCCTAGTTCTTGATCAAAATCCAATTCAAATTCTAAAACGTTTCCATCACTGCACGAGAATAAAATTAAGGTAATTACAGATATTAAGACACAAAACTTTTTCATTTTACTTCAATTTTCAACAAAAATAAACGAATTGTTATTTATAACGCATCATATTGTAAATAATTTTATTTCAAGTATTTTTGCTTTATGAATAGCACTGTAAAACCAATATACTTTGATAATGCTGCTACTACAGCAGTAAGAGAAGAAGTTGTCGAAAAAATGTCTGAAGTTTTAAAAACAAACTTTGGTAATGCGTCTTCGTCTCATAGTTTTGGAAGATCTTCAAAATCCATTATTGAGCAATGCAGAAAAAATATTGCATCACATTTTAATGTTACAGCAGGCGAAATTGTTTTCACATCTGGAGGAACAGAAGCAGATAATTTGGTTTTAAGAAGTGCAGCACGTGATTTAGGTGTCAAGCATTTTATTACATCAAAAATAGAGCATCATGCTGTTTTACATACCTTACAGCAACTCAAACGCGAGTATAATGTTGAGGTGAGTTATGTGAAATTATTAGATAATGGTGAGATTGATTTTGATTACCTCGAACAACTACTCAATGGTTTTGAGAAAACTTTAGTAAGCTTAATGCACGTAAATAATGAAGTTGGGAACTTGTTAGATATTGAAAAAACTTCGCGTTTATGTAAAGCAAATAATGCACTTTTCCATACAGATTCTGTGCAATCTATTGGTAATTATAAAATTGATTTATCTGAAATTCCTATTGATTTTTTAGCAGCAAGTGCACATAAATTTCATGGACCAAAAGGAGTAGGTTTTTCGTTTGTTAGAAAAGATTCTGGTGTAAAACCCTTAATAATTGGAGGAGAGCAGGAACGTGGTTTACGTGCAGGAACAGAGTCTATTCATAACATTGTTGGGTTAGAAGCAGCTTTAGATTTAGCATATAATAATCTTGAGGAAGAACGAAAATATATAAGCGATTTAAAACATTATTTTATTTATGAATTAGAACGAGCAATTCCAGATATAGTGTTTAATGGTATGTCTGCTAATCTTGAAAAGTCAAGTTATAAGATTGTTAATGTGGCTTTGCCATTAAGTTCTGCTAAAGGTGATATACTTTTGTTTGAACTGGATTTAAAAGGCATTGCATGCTCAAAAGGAAGTGCTTGCCAAAGCGGAAGTTATAAAGGTTCTCATGTTTTATCTGAAATTTTATCTGAAAGTAATTTGAAAAAACCATCACTTCGGTTTTCTTTTAGTAAATACAACACTAAAAAAGAGATTGATGAAGTAATAAATGTTTTAAAACTTAAAGTGAATTAAAATCGCATTCCAACTCTTACATTAAACACTCTTGGTGTTAAGTAATTTGGTATTGCATACTGACGCTTAGAATACACATCTCTTACCCAAGTATTAGTAATCGAGTTTTGAACATCAAACATGTTAAAGATTTCTAAACCTAACGACAAAAATTTAAAATTACTTTTCCATCCACGTTTATAAGTTTTCTTTTCATCAACTAAAACATAGCTTATTCCTAAATCTGCACGTTTGTAATCTGGTAGTCTGTTTTGATATTCATAAACATCTGCATAGCTAGGAGAACCTCCAGGAACTCCAGTATTATAAACTAAATTTAGATACATTTTCAAGTCTGGAATCCTAGGAACATAATCTTGGAATAAAATTCCAAATTTTAAACGTTGATCTGTAGGTCTTGCTATATAACCTCTGTCGTTTATATTTTCTTCGGTTTTTAAATATCCAAAACTAAACCATGATTCTGTTCCGGGAACAAATTCACCATTTAGTCTTAAGTCTAATCCATAAGCTCTAGCTTTTGCTGTATTATTAGCAGCATAACGAATTCTAACGTTATCAATAGTATAAGGATTAATATCAGACATGTTTTTGTAATATGCTTCAGAAACCAACTTAAATGGTCTTTCCCACATCTCAAAACTATATTCATTTGCTAGAACAATATGCAAAGATCTTTGTGCTTTTACATTTGGATTTACTGCACCATTTGCATCTCTTAATTCTCTGTAAAAAGGTGGTTGATAATATAATCCACCACTTAATCTAAATAGCATATCCTTTTCCCAATCTGGTTTGATAGCAAATTGACCTCTTGGACTAAAAACTCCTTGCGTAGTTTTTTCAATACCATCACCTTCAACAGTCCAGTTGTGATAACGTACACCTAAATTGTAAAATACTTCATGGTCGTTAATTTCATCGCGTTTACTCCATTGTAAATAACCTTGTAATCTACTAATGTTTGTATTGTTTGTTGCTCTAATATTTTGAAAAGGCACTAATGGACCTTGATAAGCTTCGTAAGGTTGTTCGTTAAAGCCATCTGAGTTTGGTGGATTAATAGAAAAACCTGCAGAATCAATTACTTCCCATTCTACAATTCGGTCTCTTATATCTTCGTTTGTGTACTTAAGCGACCATTCAAAATTATTATCTTCTAAGTTGTATTGTCCTTTATGTTCTATATTCGTTATTAGTGCATCTAAATCGTTTCTTGCATGATTTAATTGCGAGCCAATACCTTCACTAAATTCTACTTCTCCAAGACCTTCGTCTCCAATAGTATTGTTTACTTCTCCAAGTCTGTATTGTGCTAAAATATCGAAGTATTCTTCTTCTGTTGTATGATAAGTTGAAGAAATAAGTTTTAAAGTTAAATCGTCATTTACAAAGTAGCTACCTTTTAGAGCGCCAAAATAGGTTTGATACTGATCTTTTTCCTGACCTTCATAAAAAACAAGCAAAGCAAGAGGATCGTCTATAGTTCCAAAATTGGTTTGACGTGTTTGTGGTTCGTAATTGTATTTGTTTATTGAAGCATTTCCTAAAACACTTAAATGAAATTTATCTGAAAATTTATAAGTTAAATAAGCTTGTGCATCAGCAAATTTAGGATCGTAATTAGTTTCTGTTTCTTTAGCTGAAACAAGTAAGCTATTATCTCTGTATCTTAAACCAACTATTCCAGATAGCTTTGAATCTTTTGATATTGCTTCAGCAGAAACACTTCCACCTAGAAGACTTAAATCTGCGCTTACGCCAAATTTTACAGGGTTTCTATATGTAATATCCAATACAGAAGACATTTTATCGCCATATTTTGCTTGAAATCCTCCTGCAGAAAAATCAACATTTTGAACCATATCTGTATTTACAAAACTTAAACCTTCTTGTTGTCCAGAACGAATAAGAAAAGGTCTGTAAACTTCAATTTCGTTGACGTAAACTAAATTTTCATCAAAATTTCCCCCTCTTACTGAGTATTGTGTACTTAATTCGTTAGAAATATTAACACCCGGAAGTGTTTTAAGTAAGTTTTCAACTCCTGGTTGTGCGCCTTTAATGGTTCTTATCATTGCTGGTTCTAGAGATGTTATGCCTTCTACGCGTTTTCTTTGGTCACCCTTAATTACAACAAGAGCAATTTGTTCTACTTCAAGATTCATAATTGGGTTAAACTCGAATTCTGCACCATTTTTTAGATTAAAAGTTGCACTAACTTTTTTATAGTTTATATGAGTAAATTCTACTTTCACTTCTGAGTTTGCAGGTATTTTTAGTAAATAAAAACCGTTTTCATTACTTACTGTTCCATCGTTTCCAACTTTAATGTTTACGTTTTCAATAGGTGTATTGTTATTGTCTAAAATAATACCTTTAAGAGTAGCTTTTTGAGCAAAAACAATTAGAGATACTAGTAAAAAGACTAACGATAAGTGAATTTTTAAGAATTTCAAATTAAGTTATGTTTTATTTTCTATAAAAGGTTATTTCAAAAGTAGAACTATTTCCAACATTATCTGTAACAATTACCTTTAAATTATTTTTGGTATCAGTAATAACTTGATCATTGAAATCGTGAGTAAGCGTTCCTTTTTTATAGTCGTATTCCATTAATATCCATTTTCCATTTACAGTTGCTCTGTAGTTTTTTATTCCAGAGGTTTTATCACTAATTTTTAACTTTAAAAAGCGATACTTACTTAACCATTTACCATCCTGAAAATTTAAAGGTTTAATTTTTGGATTATCTAAATCCATTCCAATTGTATAAGTTCCTAAAGATTTTGTACTTGTACTAATTATATTTCCTTTCTTGGTTGTTGATGAATAATAGAGTTTGTTTTTGTAAGGAGAAACAGAACCAATAAAAAGGTTTTCTTTGTCTCCTTCTTTATAATGACTAATATCAAAATTGATATAAAAATACTTTTGAGCTGGAATAACTGGTTTATGCAAAGTTAAAGTGTCATTATTTACTTTAAAGTCTATAAAGAAATCATCATAGAATGTTTTATCTGGAAAATAAACACTTACATTTTGTTCTTTTAAGTTAGTTGGTTGACTTGCAAGTATATAATTTTCAGTAATTCTTATTTCTTTTGGTTTTATGGAATCGCTTTGTATACCTTGTATTGGTATTTGTATAGTAGATAAATTTCCTTTGAAATCTTTAACTTTTATTTTATAAATTGATGAGGTATTGTTTTCAATAGTTAAATATCCTTCTTCATCTACATTTTTGTATAAACTTAGTGGATTATTAGGTTCTATAAACAACTTTTGAATCCTAGATTTTTTAGTTTTAAAGTATTTGTAATCAATTAATCTATTAAGGTGCTTGGTTTCACTAAACGAGAAACGTTTAAAATCAATTTCAATTTTTGGAATGCCATTACAT
>JABDPN010000001.1 GCA_013042715.1 Flavobacteriaceae bacterium
AGAATGGTTATGGTAGAAATTTTTTAATTCCTCAAGGACATGCAATTTTAGCAACAACTTCTGCTAAAAAGGTACTATCTGAGAATTTAAAGCAACGTGCTTTTAAAGAAAAGAAAATTATCGAAGACGCTAAAGCAATTGCTGAAGCATTAGAAGCTTTAGAAATAAAAATCGCTGCAAAAGTTGGTACAGGAGATAAATTATTTGGATCTGTAAATAACATTAATGTTGCTGAATCTTTAGAAAAAGAAGGTCAGGAAATCGATAAGAAGTATATTACTGTAATTGGTGGTAACGTTAAGCGTTTAGGAAAATACAATGCTATAATACGTTTACATCGTGAAGTTACTGTTGACTTAACTTTTGAAGTGATTGCACAAGCAAAATAGTTATTAACAGAAGTTAATAAATAATCATTATAATCAAAGCTACTCCAAGAGTAGCTTTTTTTTTTATCTTAATTTTGAAATTAACTAATCCAAAATAATCATTCATATGAAATACACAAAAAGTTTACTATTAACCCTTGGGTTTTTATGCGCAAGTTTATTTTCCTTTTCACAAGTAACAACATCTAATATTAAAGGATTACTTTTAGATGAAGCTTCTCAACCTTTACCAGGAGCTAATGTGGTAGCTATACATACACCTACTGGAACAAAATATGGAGCAGCTACAAATTTTGATGGACGTTTTAATTTACTCAATTTAAGAGTAGGTGGACCATATACTATAACTATTAGCTATGTAGGATACAAAGAACAAGTTTTTAACGATGTATTTTTAACATTAGGTAAAACAGAGAACCTAGATTTATCTATGGTTCCAGATAGTGAGCAACTTGAAGAAGTTGTAATAAAGGGAAGTACTGGAACAGGAACTTTTAGTAGTGATAGAACTGGAGCGGAGACTAGTGTAGGAAGAAGAGAACTTACACGTTTGCCTACAATAACAAGATCTGCAGCAGACTTTACACGTCTGGAGCCAACTGCAAGTAATGGATCTTTTGCAGGTAGAAATGATCAGTTTAATAATTTTTCATTAGATGGTGCTATTTTTAATAATCCATTTGGATTAGATGCTGCAACACCTGGCGGACAAACTGATGCACAACCTGTATCTCTTGATGCAATAGATCAAATTCAAGTCTCTACTGCACCTTACGATGTAACACAATCTGGATTTACTGGAGCATCTGTAAATGCAGTTACTAAAAGTGGTACAAATGAGTTTCATGGAACTGTTTATGGATTCTATAGAAATGAGGATTTTACTGGAAGCAAAGTAAAAGGTGACAAAATATTTGTTCCAAAATTAAGCCAATCCCAAGTTGGAGCTAGTATTGGAGGTCCTTTAATTAAAAACAAATTATTTTTCTTTGCTAACTTCGAAAAAGACGATAGAGAAGATTTAGGTCAGTCTTGGTTACCTAATAGAGGAACAGGAGCTATTAATGAATCACGAGTTAGTGAATCAGATTTAATGTCAGTACAAAGTGCACTTGTTGGTTTAGGATACAATCCAGGTTCTTATGAAGGATTTACTCATGTAACGGAATCTACTAAAGGTATAGTTAAGCTTGATTGGAATATAAATGATAATAATAGATTTGCAATAATTTACAACTGGTTAAATGCATCAAAAGAAAAACCAGCGCATCCAACAGCTTTAGGTTTTAGAGGTCCAAGTGCTTCAGTTTTACAATTTGAAAATTCTGGTTATCAAATTAATAATAACTTAAGATCTATACAGTTAGAATTAAATTCGACATTATCAGATGAAGCTACAAACAAATTCCAGTTTGGTTATTCACATTTCGATGATTTTAGAAACCCAATGTCCACTCCAGCACCTGCAATTTCAATACAGGATGGAGCAGGATCTAATTATATAATTACTGGACATGAACCTTTTTCTATTCACAATAGATTAGATCAAAAGGTAATTCAGTTAACTAATAACCTTAATTTTTTTAAAGGTGATCATACATATACATTTGGATTTTCTTTTGAAAAATTTATGTTCGATAATTCGTTTAACTTAGGTGCTTATGGTTATGCAAATAATAATGGATATGTTGGTGCATTTGGAGCTTTCCCTTCTGTTCAATCATTCTTAGATGCAGTAGACAATGGCTTAATAGCAGAATCTTTGGTTAATGCTCAAAATGTTTTTGATTCTAACAACGACAGTGATTCTTGGGCTTTAGCTGAAACAAATGTTGGGCAATTAGCATTCTATATACAGGATGAATGGAATATAAATGAAAAGCTTAAATTAACTTATGGAATACGATTTGATAAACCATTATTCTTTGATTCTGCTGAAAAAGCTCAAGATGTAATTGATAATGCATGTTGTTATGCTCCAGATATTCCATATGTTAACCCAAATACTGGAGAAACTGTATTTTTAGATAATACAAAAATGCCGACCAATGATATTCTTTTTTCTCCAAGAGTAGGATTTAATTACGACGTAAAAGGAGATGATACCTTCCAATTAAGAGGTGGTTCAGGATTATTCACAGGACGTTTCCCATTTGTATGGTTAGGTAACCAAATTGCTAATCCAGAGGTGTTTTTCTATCAGATGGTTGATCCAGATTATAAATTCCCTCAAGTTTGGAGAACAAATTTTGGAGCAGATAAACGTTTTGAAAATGGTTTAATTTTAACAGCTGATGTATCTTATACAAAAGATATTAATGGAGCTCATGTACAAAATTGGGGATTAACAAACCCAACAGGTACGCTTAATGG
>JABDPN010000007.1 GCA_013042715.1 Flavobacteriaceae bacterium
TAAACCTAAAAATAGGCATGCATAACCCTAAAGAAACCATCTTAGAAATTAATTTAAAACATGTTAAGCACAATTTCGATTATCTTAAATCGAAACTTAAGCCTTCAATAAATTTTCTAGCTGTAGTAAAAGCTTTTGCTTATGGTAATGATGCTATTACTATTGCAAAACATTTAGAAAAAATTGGTGCTGATTACCTTGCTGTAGCGTATACTCAAGAAGGTATTACATTAAGAGAGGCTGGAATTTCCTTACCTATTTTAGTTTTACACCCTCAAACGTCTAACCTAAAAAAGGTTATTGAATATTGCTTAGAACCAAACATTTATAATAAGAAGGTTTTAAAAGAATTTATTTTAGTTTCTAAAAGCGAAAATCAGAAAAACTATCCTGTCCATTTAAAATTTAACACAGGATTAAACAGATTAGGATTCGGGATAGATGATCAAGATTTTGTGATTGAAGCAATTCAAAAAACTCAATTCCTAAAAATAAAATCTGTTTTTTCACATCTGGCCGCTAGTGAGGATTTAAACGAAAAGGCTTTTACGTTAAATCAAATTGAAGAATTCAGATTAATTTCTAAAAACATACTTTCAAATCTTGATTACAAACCACTATTACATATTTGCAATACTTCTGGAATATTAAATTTCCCCGAAGCACATTTTGATATGGTTCGAAGTGGAATTGGTGTTTATGGCTTTGGGAATTCTATTGAAGAACAAAAAAACCTTATCCCAATTGCTTCACTTAAAACAGTAATATCTCAAATTCATAACCTTAAAGTAGGAGAATCTGTTGGTTATAACAGAGCGTATAAATCTAATGGCGTGAATAGGATTGCAACACTTCCAATTGGTCACGCAGATGGTATAAGTAGAATTTATGGTAACAGTAAAGGGTACGTGGTAATAAACAACCAAAAAGCACCTGTAGTTGGTAATGTTTGTATGGACATGGTTATGGTTGACATAACTAATATTGAATGCAAAGAAGGCGATGAAGTTATTGTTTTTAATGATGTATTTACAGCTGAAGAATTAGCAGAATCTGCAGCAACCATTTCTTACGAATTAATTACTTCTATTTCGCAACGCGTAAAACGTAAAATAGTAGAATAATCCTCTAAATTTTAAAAAAGTATCACTAATTTTTAGTATTTTTAAAATACTAATAACTAAACATTTAAATTATGCTAAAAGAATTTAAGAATTTTATTATGACTGGAAACGTAATTGATTTTGCGGTTGCAGTGATTATGGCAGGAGCTATAGGTCTTGTTATTAATGGATTTGTAGGTGATATTATAATGCCTATTGTTGGACATTTTGCAGGAGGTGTTGATTTTGCTGAATTAAAGATTGTTCTTTCTGAAGCTGTAATGGATGCAGAAGGAAAAGAAATAACAGCTGAAAACGCAATCCGTTGGGGAAAATGGGTTAACACCATTGTTAACTTAATTATTGTTGGATTTGTAATGTTTATGATTGTTAAAGCATACAACAAATCTAAAAAACCTGTTGAAGAAGCGCCAGCAGAACCAGCAGGACCATCTGATAATGATTTATTAGCTGAGATTAGAGATTTATTAAAAAAATAATCTAATTATAATATTATTTAAGAAAAAGAGCACTATTAAGTGCTCTTTTTTTTATGATTATGAATTTTAATTAAAATGTTGCAATTAGTATATTTAGTGTCATTTTGAATGTGTAATTTTATCGGCTTAAATTTAATAGTATTTATTATGAAGGTTGCAGTTGTTGGTGCTACAGGAATGGTTGGAAATGTAATGTTAGATGTTTTAAAAGAACGTAATTTTCCTTTTAGTGAATTGTTACTTGTTGCTTCTGAACGCTCTAAGGGCAAACAGATAGAATACAATGGAAAAACCTATTCTGTTATAGGTTTACAAGATGCAGTTAATGAAAAGCCAGATATTGCATTATTTTCAGCTGGAGGAAGTACATCAGAAGAATGGGCTCCAAAGTTTGCAGAAGTAGGTTGTACTGTTGTAGATAATTCTTCTGCATGGCGAATGGATCCAACAAAAAAACTAGTTATTCCAGAAATAAATGGTAATGAATTAACTAAAGATGATAAAATTATTGCCAACCCAAACTGCTCAACAATACAAATGGTGCTTGCATTAGCACCTTTACATAAAACTTACAAAATGAAACGTTTGGTAGTATCTACTTACCAATCTGTATCTGGTACTGGAGTGAAAGCAGTAAAGCAATTAGATAATGAAGAAAAAGGTATAGATGGTGATAAAGCATATCACTATCCTATTTATAGAAATGCTATTCCGCAATGTGATATCTTTCTTGAAAACGGTTATACCAAGGAAGAAATGAAACTGGTAAAAGAACCTAAGAAAATTTTAAGTGACGATAGTTTTTCTGTGACTGCTACTGCAGTTAGAATACCAACAGCAGGTGGACATTCAGAGGCGGTAAATATTCAATTTGAAAACGATTTTAAAATACAAGATGTAAAAGAATTACTTAGCAAGACTCCTGGAGTGATTGTAAAAGACGATTTAGATAACAATATTTATCCTATGCCTATACATGCTCATAATAAAGATGAAGTTTTTGTTGGTAGAATTAGAAGAGACGAATCTCAAGAAAACACATTAAATATGTGGATTGTAGCAGACAACTTACGTAAAGGAGCTGCAACAAATACCATTCAGATTGCTGAGTATTTAATTAAAAACAAGTTAATATAGCAATCGTTAAACAAATCATAATAAGTGTCTTTATTCTAATGATTAAAGGCATTTTTATTTATTTTTGATACACTCAATAGTTATTGAAAAAATCTATTTAATAACATTAAAATAATATACATGAAACGTTTAATACTAACCATTTCTTGTTTAATGCTTATTGTAGCTTGTAAACAAGAAAAAGCCTCAAAAATTGACATTAAAGTGGATTATCCAGAAACAAAAAAAGTAGACACAGTAAACACTTATTTTGGTACAGAAGTAAAAGATCCTTATCGTTGGCTTGAAGACGATAGAAGTGTAGAAACAGAAGAATGGGTTAAAACTCAAAACCAAACTACTTTTGGTTACCTAGATAATATTCCATACAGACAAGAACTAAAGGAGCGTTTAGAAAAACTATGGAATTACGAAAAATTAAGTTCACCATTTAAAGAAGGAGATTATACGTATTTCTACAAGAATGATGGTTTGCAAAACCAATACGTAATTTATAGACATAAAACTGGTGACGACCCTAAAACTGCTGAAGTTTTTCTAGATCCAAATACGTTTAAAGAAGATGGAACCATCTCTTTAGGTGGGGCAAGTTTTTCTGATAGTGGAAAAATTTTAGCTTATGCAATTTCTGAAGGTGGAAGTGACTGGAGAAAAATTCTTGTTATGAATGCGGAAACGAAAGAAATTATTGAAGATACATTAGTAGATGTTAAGTTTAGTGGTATGTCTTGGTACAAAGATGAAGGTTTCTATTACTCAAGCTACGACAAACCGAAAGGAAGTGAATTGTCTGCAAAAACAGATCAGCACAAGCTATACTATCATAAATTAGGAACTTCTCAAAAAGACGATGAAGTTATCTTTGGGGCAACACCAGAAGAAAAACACAGATATGTTAGTGGTAGCGTTACTGATGACGATAGATACTTATTAATTAGAGCAAGTGTGTCGACTTCTGGTAATAAACTATTTTTAAAAGATTTAACTAAACAAAACAGTCCTTTAGTTACAATCTTAGATCATACAGAAAGTGATACATATGTAATTGACAACGTTGGGAGTAAGTTGTACCTAGTTACAAACCTTAATGCGCCAAATCAAAAAATTGTTACAACAGACGCATCAGATCCAACAGCACAAAATTGGGTAGATTTTATACCAGAAACAGAACATGTTTTAAGCCCTTCAACTGGTGGTGGTTATTTTTTTACAGAATATATGGTTGATGCAATTTCTCAAGTTAAACAATACGATTATGATGGAAATCTAGTTAGAGAAATTGAGCTTCCAGGATTTGGAAATGCTGGAGGATTCGGAGGTAAAAAAGAAGATAAAACAGATTACTATTCGTTTACAAACTACAATACTCCCCCAAGTATTTACAAGTTTGATGTAGAAACAGGGAAATCTGAATTATACTGGAAGCCAGAAATAGATTTTAATCCAGAAGATTACGAAAGTAAACAAGTATTCTACAACTCTAAAGATGGCACAAAAGTACCAATGATGATTACGCATAAAAAAGGCATTGAACTTAATGGTAAAAACCCAACTATTCTTTATGGATACGGAGGATTTAATATTAGTTTAAACCCTTCATTTAGTGTTGGAAACGCTGTTTGGATGGAACAAGGAGGTGTATACGCTGTCCCAAATTTAAGAGGTGGAGGTGAATATGGAAAAGAATGGCATAAAGCAGGAACACAAATGCAAAAACAAAATGTTTTTGACGATTTTATTGCTGCAGCAGAATTCTTGATTGATAATAAATATACTTCATCAGATTATTTAGCAATAAGAGGTGGTTCTAATGGTGGATTATTAGTTGGAGCAACCATGACGCAGCGTCCAGACTTAATGCAAGTTGCATTACCTGCAGTTGGGGTTTTAGATATGTTACGTTACCATACATTTACTGCTGGAGCTGGTTGGGCTTACGATTATGGAACATCAGAACAAAGCAAAGAAATGTTTGAATATTTAAAAGGTTATTCTCCTGTGCATAATGTTAAAGAAGGTGTTGAATATCCTGCTACACTGGTTACAACAGGTGATCATGACGATAGAGTAGTTCCAGCACATAGTTTTAAATTTGCTGCGGAATTACAAGCCAAACAAGCTGGTAACAATCCTACATTAATTAGAATTGAAACAGAAGCCGGTCATGGGGCAGGAACTCCTCTAAGTAAATATATAGAACAATTTGCAGATGTTTTTGGTTTTACACTTTACAACATGGGATTTGATGTCTTACCAAGTAAAACAAAAGAAAAAATAAAAGGATAAAATTCATATTTTATAATCTAAAAAGGCTTGAAGTAAATTCAAGCCTTTTTTTTATTTCTTTTGAACATTTTTAACGCTAATCTTCACTGTCTTCCCAAGTACTAAGCTACTTTTACCAACATCAAAGTCTTTTCGATTTATCTCGAAATCTGAAGTAATTACATAGAAATCTGTTAAATGTTTTACATGAATTGGAATTATAATTTCTTGCTTAAATCCTTTTATCGTTAAGTTTGCTGTAAGTATATAGTTTTGTGAGGCTTCTTCTTTAATATCTATTGTCTCGAATACAATTTCTGGAAATTTTTCAATAAAAAAGTAATCTTCATCAAGTAAATGTTTGTCTCTACTTTGCATTCCAGTTGTAATTGAATTAGTTTGAATTCTTGCTTTAATATCAATTAATTCTCCTTTTGAATTAAATAGTGCTTTTACCGAAAATCTTTCAAAATGACCATCAACATTAACCCCAAAATTCTTTATCTTAAAATTAACTGAAGATTTATTTGTTACTTCTGTTGACTCTTGCGTATTTGAAGAGAATGATATAAAAACAACGAGAATTGAAAAGATGATTTTTTTCATAGCATTAAAGATAATTTAATTCCTGCTAGCGATAGTTATTTTTAAGATGTAAAAAAAAGAGTGGTATTTTAATTAAGAGAGTGGTATCCATTTCCAGCCTTTTTCTTGTTTTTTAACATGCCCATAACTTGGAAAAGGAGGGAAATGTTGTCCAACAACCCATGTATCATTAATTGATAACATATCAAAAATTCTTTTTTTCGTAAGTGCCGCCTTTTCAGGAACTATGTCATAAACTGGTAACCACTCTGGGTATTCTAAATGAAGTGGGTGCAACACAACATCGCCAATATAGCATAAAGTGTCTCCATTTGAAGAAATATTAAATGATGCATGACCTGGTGTATGGCCAGGTGTTGGAATTATTTCAATACCAGTAAGTAAATCTGTTTTCTTATCAATCAAATGCATTCTGCTTTTTAATGGATTCAGGTTTTTACGTGCAATATCAAAAAAAACTTTAGGTGCTAAGTCTAATAACTCGTCTGAAAACCAAAAATTCCATTCGTCTTTCCAAATGTAGTATTCAGCGTTAGGAAAAGCTGGATCACCATTTTCATCTAGAGCACCACCAATATGATCAGGATGTGCATGTGTAATAAGTATCTTATCTATACTTTCAGGCTCTATTTTAGCAGATTTCATGTTGTTAATTAGTTTTCCAGTAGTATCAGCTAACTGTCCTGCTCCCATGTCAATAAGAATATTGTATTCCCCATTATTTACAAAGACATAAGTGTATGGCGTCCAAACATGATCTGTGGGTAGTCCTGCACTCAACAATGCTTCTTTAACCATATCTATCGGTATGTTAGAAAACATGCTTTCTGGTTTATAACTATAACCTCCATCGCTTAAACAAGCACATTCAAATTCACCCAATTTGAACTTATAAAATCCCTGTTTCATTAGAATTTGATTATTGGTTAAGTAATCTGTTTGGAAAAAAGCAAACTGAGAATAAAGCAACGTGGATGCCATAATGCTTTTTTTTAGGAAGTTTCTACGGTTAATTAGATTTTTCATAGTTGGAATAGTTAAAAATATTATACAATATACGAAAAAACACCTTGTTAATCAAGTAGTTATGAAGATGCGTCGTGATCAATAGTTGAGACAGGATATGGCCCTAATAAAACTAATTAGCACTAAAATTTTTGGTAAGAAATATTAAATTTGTTAAACTTCAGCAAGTAAAACTTCATAAAAGTCTAAAATCATTAGAAAAAAACATTGCCATAGTTTTTGTTTATCCGTGTTCATCTTACTTACATTGTAAATAAAAATAAGATTACTGGATTAAAAGAAAGGGAATTAATAATTGCAGATACATTAATTCCTGATAGCGATAATTATTTCACAGCTGTAAAAAGAACTGTTTTAATACATTTAGAATACCAGATTTTTTGTGCTATTTTCGCATTTCATGCTTAAAGTTGATAACATATCTTTTGGTTATTCCAATAGTCTTGTACTAAAAAACATTAGTTTTCAGGCTAAAAAAGGTGAGCACATTTCCATTATTGGCGAAAGTGGTTCTGGAAAAAGTACGCTTTTAAAATTGTTATATGGAGAAATAGATGTATTGGAAGGTGTGGTTTTCTGGAATGAGACTTCAATTCTAGGTCCAAAATACAATCTCATTGTAGGTTACGATTTCATGAAATATGTGGCACAAGAGTTTGATTTGATGCCATACATTACTGTTGAAGAAAATATCGGCAAATACTTATCCCGTTTTTATACTAATGAAAAACTAAAGCGTATAAATGAATTGATTGAGGTTGTAGAATTACAAGAGTATGCTAAAACAAAAGTACAATACCTTAGTGGTGGTCAAAAACAACGTGTTGCATTGGCTAGAGCTTTAGCTAAAGAGCCTGAAATTATTTTGTTAGATGAACCTTTTAGTCATATAGATAATTTTAAAAAAAGAACATTAAGAAGAAGCTTGTTTTCTTTTTTAAAACAACAAAATATTACATGTATTGTAGCTACCCATGATAAAGAAGATGCAATGCCATTTTCAGATAGAATTATTGTTTTACATGAAGGTGAGATTGTCTCTAATGAAACACCACAAAATTTATATAACAATCCAAAAGAACCATTAATAGCATCGTTTTTTGATGAGTATAATATGTTTGACAATGACTTAATAAAATATGCTCATCAGTTAAAAATTGTTGAACACTCAAGTCTAAAAGCAGAAGTAATTAATTCGTATTTTAAAGGTGATTATTGGCTTATAGAAGTTAATCATAATAATATCTCCGTATTTATAAAACATCAAACTTCATTAGAAGAAAACGCACCTATTTATTTTGAAATCTTATAATGGTTTAGCTATCAAATTTTTTTAGTAAAGATGGTAAATAAAAAATATCTGTTATTAATGCTACAGCTACAGTTATAGCACAAAGTAGACCAAAATCTCTAACAGATGGTACTGCACTAGTACTAATTATTATAAACCCAGCTACTAAAGCGATTGTAGTAGAAAACAACGCATTTCCAGTATATAGCATAGCATTATTCATTCTATATTCTGGTGTTCCTTTTATTGATTTGCTTTTTCTGTATTTATAAACCAAATGAATAGTATCGTCCATTGCGATTCCTAACATTATTGGTGTTATCATTGCTGTTGTTACATCTAACGGAATACTTAATACGCTCATGAATATTGCTAATATTGCAAGAGGTAAAACGTTTGGAATAAGTACAAGAAGGGTTGTTTTAATACTTTTAATGAAAACCCATAAACACAAAAAAGCAACAAAAAATGCTGCAAAGAAAGATTTAAATTGGGTTTGCAGTATAAAGTTATTTAATTGTGAAAATACAACTGCAAAACCGTTAATATCAATTTTATATTTATTTGTATCAAAAGTTTTTTCAAAATCATTAGTTATATCTAAAATTAATTTTTCTAACTGAGAAGTTTTAATTTCTTTAAAATTTATAGTAATAGCAGCAGATTTAAAATCTTCTGAAAAGAATTTAAAAAAGCTGTTTTCTTCTTGATCTATTGTAGAAAGTATATTTTGAATATTTTTTTCAGAAATATTAGAAAATAAACTTAATTTTGTGCGTTTTCCTAAAAAGGATTTAATATTTACAACCGATACAGGGTCGCCAATTAATGGGTTGTTTTCTAACTTTTTTTGAAATTTTTCTAGCAAAACAACTGTTCCCTTATCTAAAATTGATTCTGAATTCGATTTTGAAATGTTTAACTGTAATCTTGAGCTTCCAGATAATTTACGCTCAACTAGTCTTAAATCTGTTTTAGCCTTGCCTTCTGCAAGCAAATCAAGAGAATTCGTGTCAATTTTAACAAGAAACACTGAATATATACCAAATAATAAAACAAAAGAAAATCCTATAACTATACTGGTTTTATATCTTGTTGTTAAGTTATTTAACCAATTTATAAAACGCGTTTGACTAAATTGTTTTATCGAGAAAATTGG
Source organism: Flavobacteriaceae bacterium (assembly GCA_013042715.1). GTDB lineage: Bacteria > Bacteroidota > Bacteroidia > Flavobacteriales > Flavobacteriaceae > Site-B15. The sequence continues at coordinate 9,088 of JABDPN010000007.1, forward strand.
TTTTGAAGGATTAAACTCAAAACTCATAAAGCTAAAACCAATTATTGTAATAATATAAACAAGAAAAAAACTTAATAATAAGCCTATACACGTAAATATTCCCATATTATTAAATGCAGGTAAAGGCGAGAGATATAAAGCAAAATATCCAACAAAGGTCGTTAATGTTGTATAAAAACAAGGTGTAAAACTTTTACGTATAGATAGTGTTAAAAGCTTGACTTTGTCAATATCCTTGTTTAAAATTCCTTCTTTATGATAGATGTTAATAACATGAACAACATCGCTAACACTATACACCAATAGTATTGTAGGAATGAGCATTGAAATCATATTTAGCGCAAATCCTAATGATGTAATTATACCAAATAAAATCGTAACAGGTGCTGCGACGGCAAATAATGAAACAAATAAATATCGCCTATTAGGTAATAAAAACAAAAGCATAATCGTAATAACTAAAACCGTTAAAACACCAAAAATTATACTCTCTTTATATATTCCATTACTATATGCGTCGTTTAAAACTGGGGGTCCCGTAAGATGATAATTGTCAAAATATATTTCAATTTTTGAATTTAGTTCTCCTAGTATTTCCTTTCGTTTTTTTTCAATTGTTGGTGTGGGGTTTAATTGGATATAAAAAAACAGGTTCTTATTGTCTTTAGAAATAAGTTGTGAAGTAATGTTAGGTAGTTTTGAAAAAAGTGTTTTTAAGCCTTTTTCACTTCGTCTAGAATTGTATAAATTATCAAAAACTAATCTCTGATTTGTATAGATTGGATATTTGGCTTTAGCTAAACTAAATGAAGTTTTTACATAAAAAAGAGAATCTATAGATTCATGTAGTCTAGAAAGTTTTTCAATTGCTTTAGCGTCAAGAGCATTAGAAACTGGAAACATGGCAATAAAAATCTCATCAGAGCCAAATTCTTCTTGAAAATCAACATAAGCCTTATAGCTGGGGTCATCATCTAAAAACCAAATAGTAAGTGAGTTATCAATTGTTAATTTATTTAATATTTGATATCCTGAAACACATAATAGTATTGTAAGAACAGTTATAATAATGCACCTAAATTGGATTAACATTTTAATAATCTGTTCCAGTTTTCTCATCAATACCTTAAGTAAAAGATTCTTTTTTTAAACTATTTTTGAAATTATAAAGGTGTTGCCCCTAAATGTAATCTCATTACCAACTTGTTTAGACATCAATAGCTTAGCAATTGGCGTTCTTGAAGAAATTGCATAAAAGATATCATCTTTAACTTCAATTTTTCCAGCGCTAATAGCAATAAAATAATTTGCTTTTGTTGTAAACACTATGCTTCCTAAATGTACTATTGTAGCAGGAGTAGAAACATCAATTTTGTTTAATGTTTGAAACATCTCTTCTACTTCTTTAAATTGATTTCCAACCTTTTCGCGTTCCATCTGTAGCATCGCTCTTGCTGTTTCATGCTTATCTCCTGCGGAAGATTTCATTTCTTCAAACAAAGCCTCTTTAATGTCTTTCAATTGTAGGTCTATATGACTTTTTCTTTCTAGCGCAAACGCGTTACATTGCTTAATAAGATTTTCTTTTAAAGTCATGATAGTATGTTTGAAGTTTTAATATAATTTACGTTGCGTTCTTTTAAGTAGTTCATAAAGAATTTGAAGCATGTTTCGTGTTTTCCTACTAATTCTGGAGGGAAAATACCTTTTTTGTTAAACAGACCTTCTAAAAACATATTTGCTGCTGCTGTAGCTGTATAACCTGTTGTTCTAGACATAGAAGATATTTTTGTTTTTGGACAATATTCATCGTAAAGATTATAAACAACCTCTTCTATTTTTCCATTTTCATTTTTGCCTTTTAAAGTAATTCGCATAATGGTCATCTCTTCCTCATCTTCTTCTAGATTCCATTCGTTAAACAAGATTTTGCTAGTAAATTCTAAAGGTGAAATTTTAGTCTTATGCACTTCAATTGTTTCTGAATTAAAGAAACCACTGGATTTTAAAACTTTAATATACTCTACATGTCCTGGGTAACGTAAGGTTTTCTCTTTCATGTTTGGTATATGTGGCATGGTATAAATAATGGAGCGTAAACCATCTGAATTAAAAGATTCCAGTGTTCCTACTCTATTGAAATCTACATATTCACAATCTGATAATGCTTCTCGTATTATAACTTTTCCATTTTCCACATAGCGAGCTGGTCTTGTATATTCTTCTATAACATCAACAGGAGAAAAAGGAGCTTTATAACAAAATGGCCATTTTTTTTGTTTTGGCAAACCTCCTACTAAACATTCAAAATCGGTTAACTTAAGTTTTTCATTATAATATCCTAATAAAATATTTCCCATTCCTGGAGCAACACCACAATCAACAATAGCAGTAACGTTATTTTCTTTAGCTAGTTTGTCTAATTCTAAAGCATTTTCAGGAAAAAAGGAAATGTCTATAACGTTCTTTTTTGCTTCAATAATAGTTTTAAGTGTTTCAAATCCTAGAAAACCAGGTACTGCACATATAACCAAATCAAAAGATTGTAAGGTTTCTTTTAGTTTAGATGATTGCGTAACATCGAGGTGTAAAGTTTCAATATTAGGAGTTTGGCTTTTTAATTTTTGTAAGACATTTATATTTAAATCTGAGACGGTTACATGATACTTAACAACTAAATCTTTTGCCATTGCGCTTCCAACCATACCAGCACCAAGTACTATTATCTTGTTCATATTTTTAAATTTATTGGATTAAAAAACTGCGAAGATATAAGACAGAATTAAAGTCCTGGGATAAAAACCCACGGCATTTCTAATGACTTTAAACTTATCTTTATTTGCATGAAATAAAGATAAAAAAAACTCCGAAATTTCTTTCGGAGTTTTTAAGTTATTCTTCTTCTATTTTTTGAATTTCGAAATCTTCCATAAACTTGGTGGTGTAATTTCCAGCAATATAGTCTGGATGCTCCATAAGTTGTCTATGGAATGGTATGGTTGTTTTTATTCCTTCTATAACAAACTCATCCAAAGCACGTTTCATTTTATTAACAGCTTCTTCTCTGGTTTGAGCAGAAATTATCAATTTTGCAATCATAGAATCGTAATTTGGTGGAATAACATAGCCAGCATAAACATGTGTGTCTAATCTTACTCCATGTCCTCCAGGAGCGTGTAACGTAGTTATTTTTCCAGGTGAAGGTCTAAAGTCGTTATAAGGGTCTTCTGCATTAATTCGACATTCAATAGAATGTAATTTTGGTTCGTAATTAACTCCAATTATTGGAATTCCTGCAGCAACCATAATTTGTTCACGTATTAAATCGTAATCAATAACCTGTTCTGTTATTGGATGCTCTACTTGAATACGTGTATTCATTTCCATAAAATAGAAATTTCTGTGTTTATCTACAAGGAATTCAACTGTTCCAGCACCTTCATATTTAATGTATTCTGCTGCTCTAACAGCTGCTTCTCCCATTTTTTTGCGTAATGCTTTTGTCATAAAAGGAGACGGAACTTCTTCTGTTAATTTTTGGTGACGACGCTGTATAGAACAATCTCTTTCCGATAAATGACATGCTTTACCTTTAGAATCACCTATAACTTGAATTTCTATATGGCGAGGTTCTTCTATAAGCTTCTCCATATACATATCGTCATTTCCAAAAGCGGCTTTAGATTCTTGTCTCGCAGAATCCCAAGCTTCTTTTAAAGCTTCTTGTTTCCAAACAGCACGCATACCCTTTCCTCCGCCACCAGCGGATGCTTTTAGCATAACAGGATAACCTACTTCCACAGCTAATTTTTCGCATTCAGAAAAGCTTTCTATAACGCCTTCACTTCCTGGGACACATGGTACTCCAGCAGCTCTCATAGTCGCTTTTGCATTAGCTTTGTCTCCCATTCTTTCAATCATTTCTGGAGAAGCACCAATAAATTTTATTCCATGTTCTTCACAAATTTTTGAAAACTTTGCGTTTTCTGATAGAAAACCATATCCAGGATGGATAGCGTCTGCATTAGTAATTTCTGCTGCAGCTATTATATTAGCCATTTTTAAATAAGATTCTGAACTTTGTGCAGGACCAATACAAACAGCTTCATCGGCAAATTTTACTGGCAAACTTTCAGCGTCTGCTGTAGAATAAACTGCAACTGTTTTTATTCCCATTTCCTTACACGTACGAATAATACGTAAGGCTATTTCACCCCTATTGGCAACTAGTATCTTTTTAAACATAATTTTAGAGTTTAAGAGTTTATGGTTTAGTAGTATATAAGTTTAGCGCACTAATCTTATAAGTTAAAACTTCTAAACTTTAAATTAAGATGGATCTACCAAAAATAGTGGCTGATCGAATTCTACTGGAGAAGCATCATCAACTAGTAACTTTACAATTTTTCCTGAAACTTCAGATTCTATCTCGTTAAATAGTTTCATAGCTTCAATAATACAAAGTACATCACCTTCAGAAATTGATTGTCCAACTTCTACAAATTGTGGTTTATCTGGTGAAGGTTTACGATAAAATGTTCCAATAATCGGTGATTTTATAGTAATATACTTAGAATCGTTTTCTGCAGCAGGTGTTTCTGGTACTGGTACTGGTGCTGCTTGTTGCTGAATTGGCATTGTAGCCTGCGTAGTTTGAGCAGGTACAGGTGCTTGTTGAACAATTGTGGTTTCGTTTTCTTTTCCAGTCTTGATCGTGATTTTTACGTCATCTGTTTCAAGTTTTACTTCACTTGCTCCCGATTTTGCTACAAATCTAATTAAATGTTGAATTTCCTTTAAATCCATAATCTATGGTTTTTATTTTAGTTTAGTTAGTTATTATGAGTTATAAGCCCATTTAAAATAAATTGAGCCCCAAGTAAAACCTCCACCAAAAGCAGCGAAAATAATATTATCGCCTTTTTTAAGCTTCGATTCGTAATCATGCAAAAGTAGAGGTAATGTCGCAGAAGTTGTGTTTCCATACTTATGTATATTCATCATAACTTTTTCTGATTCTAACCCTATTCTATTTGCAGTAGCGTCTATTATTCTTTTATTTGCTTGATGTGCTGCTAACCAAGCAACATCTTCTTTTTCTAAATTATTTCTTTTTAAAATCTTTACAGTAACATCTGCCATATTAAAAACTGCATTTTTAAAAACAGTTTTTCCATCTTGAAAAACATAATGTTTCCCATCTTCAAATGCTTCTTTGGTAATAGGATAAGATGAGCCTCCATATTGAGCGTGTAAAAACTCTCTACCTATGCCATCGCTTCTTAAGTATTCATCTTGCAGACCAAATCCATCCTGACTAGGTTCGAATAATACCGCTCCTCCTCCATCTCCAAATATGATACAGGTTGCTCTATCGTCGTAATTAATCATAGAAGAGTTTTTGTCAGCTCCAATTAATAACACCTTTTTGTATTTTCCTGATTCTATATAACGTGCGGCAACAGACATTCCATATAAAAAGCTTGAACATGCTGCCTCAAGATCGAAGGCAAAAGCATTAGTTGCTCCAATATTAGTTGCTGTATACGCAGCAGTTCCTGCAGCTTTCATGTCTGGAGTAGCAGTAGCAACAATAACAAGCTCTATCTCTTTTGGATCTAACCCTGTTTTGCTAAGTAAGTCTTTTGCTGCTTGTATTGCGAGAAAGGAAGTTCCTTTGCCTTCTTCTTTAAGAATGCGTCTTTCTTTTATTCCTGTTCGGGTAGTAATCCAGTCATCATTAGTGTCTACCATCGTTTCTAGAATCTTGTTGGTCAACACGTAATCTGGCACATATGCGCCAACAGCTGTTATGGCTGCTGTGATATTACTCATAGTTTTAGTTTAGTTGAACAAAAATCGCTCATTTTTCCTCAAAAATGACGAAAAAGTGAATGAATTTACGCTTTTTTGGTCAATTTTGAGGCAAAATAAGTCTTTTTTGAATTTATTTCATAAAAAAAACGCTCTTAAAAGAGCGTTTAAATTATATGCTAGCATAATACTTATGCTATATTCTCATCTTCTGTGCTATCTATTAACACTTGACCTCTGTAATACAATTTACCTTCGTGCCAATGTGCTCTATGATATAAGTGCGCTTCTCCTGTTGTAGGACACGTAGCAATTTGTGGTACACTTGCTTTGTAATGTGTTCTTCTTTTATCTCTTCTTGTTTTAGAGATTTTTCTTTTAGGATGTGCCATTTTTTATTTATTTATCCGTTAATAGTTTCTTTAATTTATTCCAGCGAGGATCTATTTCCTCTTTTTTATTTTCATGTGTTTCTTTAGGACTTAATTCTTCTAATTTTTTAAGTATATCTGATTCTAAACTACCATCTTCAACTCCTGGATGTACTCTTTTTGTGGGTACAGACAGGACTATTAATTCGTAGAAGTATTGTGCGATATTAATCTCATATTCTGCATGAGGAATTATTAATATCTCATCATTTTCATCGTTATATTCGTTTCCAAATTTAACAACTAGATTAAATTGATTCTCTACTTCTAGATTAAAAGGTTCGTTAGAAACATCACAGTTTACATTAACTGTGCCTTTTACATCGAAAATTAGTTCGAGTAATGTTGTTTTTTTGTTGAGTGTAGCTTTTGCTAAAATATTAGCATCGTTATACTCATCATACTTAAAATCTTCAAAGAACGTTTTTCCTATTTTATATTCGAAACAATGTTCTCCTTCTTTTAATCCTACAAACTTAATTGTAAACGCCTTGAATTGCTTCATCTCTACATTGATTTCGAGCGTGCAAATATATAAAATAATTCTAATCTAAATAGAAGTTATAAACAATTTTTTGTTAAAAAATCTATGCCTTTTGTTTTTTTAAAGGGTTGGTTGTTAGATTAATATATTGTTTTCTATTCTTGTAAATTGAAATTGCTGTATGCAATGCTTCTACAAACGAACTGTTATCAGCTAAACCCTTTCCAGCAATTTCGTATGCAGTACCATGATCTGGAGAGGTTCTAATTCTGTTCAAACCCGCTGTATAGTTAACCCCTTTCCTAAATGAAAGTGTTTTAAAGGGAATTAGGCCTTGGTCGTGATAAGATGCAACTACTGCATCGAACTTAGTAAAGCTATCTGAACCAAAGAAACTGTCTGCTGCAAATGGCCCAAAAACTAATTTTCCAGATTCTTTTATTTTCGCTAAAGTTGGCCTTAAAACAGTATCGTCCTCTTTTCCAATTACACCATTATCTCCAGTATGAGGATTAATACCTAGAACTGCAATTTTTGGTTTTCTTATACCAAAATCTTTAATTAATGAATCGTGAATTGTTTCTATTTTTGAAATAACTAAATCTTCTGAAATCGTTTTAGAAATGTCTTTAACTGGAACATGATCTGTTAGCAACCCAACTCTTAGATTTCCAGAAACCATAAGCATAAGGCTTTTTCCTTCTAATTCTTGGTTTAAATAATCTGTATGCCCTGGATATCTAAACTTCTCTGATTGAATATTATGCTTGTTTATAGGTGCAGTTAAAAGCACGTCTATTTGCTCTTTTTTTAATGCTTGAGTTGCTTGCATTAATGATTTTATAGCAAATTCGCCAATCTTTTTATCTTCCCTGCCAAAGTTTATATCTACATTTTCTTTCCAAACATTTAAAACATTTAGTTTGCCATTTACAGCTCTATCTATATGGTCAATACCATTAAAATTCAAGTTAATTTTAAGTTGCTTTTTTAAATACGAAACTGTTTTTGCAGAAGCAAATATTATTGGTGTGCAAAATTCTAATATTCTATTATCTTCAAAGGTTTTTAATATAATTTCTCCACCAATTCCATTTAAATCTCCAATAGAAATTCCAACTTTTAATTTTTCTTCTTTTACCATCAATTATAAAAAGTTTTGTTCGTAATTTTGAACTGCAAATTTAACTAATTAAAGGCATTTAATCATGTTTACAGGAATAATTGAAAGTCTCGGTACTATAACAAAAATTTTTAAAGATCAAGGAAACATTCATATTACAGTTAAAAGTAGTTTAACCAAAGAGTTAAAAATAGATCAAAGTCTCGCACATGATGGTGTGTGTTTAACAGTTGTTGAAATTGAAAACGACACGTATACAGTAACTGCTATAAAAGAAACTTTAGAAAAATCTAGTTTAGGCCATTTAAAAGTTGGTGATGAGGTTAATCTTGAAAGAGCTATGCAATTAGGAGAAAGACTAGATGGTCACATTGTTCAAGGTCATGTCGATCAAACTGCAGTATGCACTAATGTAGAAGAACAAGAAGGAAGTTGGATGTTTTCTTTTGAATATGATAAAGGTCCAGAAAATATTACAATAGAAAAGGGTTCGATTACAATAAACGGTGTTAGCTTAACTGTTGTAGGTTCAAAAATTAATACGTTTAAAGTAGCTATTATACCTTATACTTATGATAATACTAATTTTCATAATTATAAAATTGGGAGTATTGTTAATTTAGAGTTTGATGTAATAGGAAAATATGTAGCTAGACTATTAGAAATTAGAAGTTAAATTTGTTTTTATCCCCTAATATTTTTTTTACACCATATAACAAAGCTATTATCACTCCATAAAAAAGGTATCCGTCTATTGCAAGTCCGGGTGGTGGTGGCGGTCCAGATGGTGGTGGTGGAGGCGCTGCAACACAAAGGAAACTTGTGGTAGACAATAATAATGAGGCAAAAATTATTTTGTGTCGTCTATTCATTGACGGTAAAAGTATAAAAAATTAGTCCTTAACAAAAGCATTAAGACAATATTTTTTCTATAAAAAGCATTTTTTATCGACGAAATGCATCTTTATAAGGTGTCAATTAGGGAATAGTGGTCCCACTTGGGCTCGAACCAAGGACCCCCTGATTATGAGTCAGGTGCTCTAACCAGCTGAGCTATGGGACCATTTTAGGCTGCAATATTAACACTTATTTTGATTCTCTACAAGAAAATTACTTTTTATTAGTGATCTCTTGACATAACTCGATTAATACACCATTTGTTGTTTTTGGATGTAAAAATGCAACAAGTTTATTATCTGCTCCTTTTTTGGGTGTTTCGTTTAATACAGTGAACCCTTCTTGTTTTAATCTAGCAATTTCTTCTTCGATATCTTCTACATCAAAAGCAATATGATGAATACCTTCTCCTTTGCGATCTATAAATTTAGCAATTGGACTATCTTCTTTTGTGGCCTCAAGTAATTCTATTTTGTTATGACCAACTTTAAAAAAAGACGTTTTAACCCCTTCAGATTCTACTTCTTCTACTTTATAATATTTCTCTCCAAAGAGTTTTGCAAATAATTCGTTGGATACTGAAATATCTTTTACAGCAATTCCAATATGTTCAATTTTTTTCATCATGATGCAAAATTACTTCATAATAGATTTCTTTTAAAGTAATAATGGTTAAAAATCTTATTTTTGTGGCATGGAAAATAATAGACAAAAGAAAATAGCATCTGTTTTACAGCACGATTTGGTAGATGTATTGCAAAGTTCTGCAACTCAAGGCGGCTTGCGAGGGATAATAATATCTGTCACTAAGGTTAATGTAACAGTAGATTTATCTGTTGCTAAAGTTTACCTAAGTATTTTCCCAAACGAAAAAGGGAAAGAACTTTTAGAAGGTATACGCTCAAATGCGTCATTAATTAAACACGAAGTATCTCAACGCACAAAACATCAATTAAGAAGAATGCCTGAGTTGGAATTCTTTATTGATGATTCCTTAGAATATATAGACCAAATTGAACGTTCTTTAAAGGGGTTAGATAATCCACTTGAGAACCCAAATCTATTAGAAAAACGCAAAAAGAAGTAAGGATAAATATCAATACTTTTTAAGCTTTTTAAATTCTGTTTAATTACTTCAAAATAAAATATGAATGTAGCATTGTTTATAGCCAAACGTTATTTGTTTACAAAAAACAAAAACAATGCTATTAATGTAATTAGCTCTATTGCTGCATTTGGCGTTGTGGTTTGTTCTGCTTCATTATTTATTGTTTTATGTGTATTTGCAGGATTACGAGATTTTAGTCTTCAGTTTTCAACTGTTGTCGATCCTGATTTAAGAATTGAAGCAGCAAAAGGAAAGTCTTTTCGCGCTTCTAATGAAGATTTACTAAAACTTGAAAACATTGATGGTGTTGTTTCTGTTTCTAAAATTATTGAAGAACGAGTAGTTTTAAACTACGAAACAAAAAACGAAATTGTTACGCTTAAAGGTGTAGATGAATTTTATCCAAAATCTACTATAGATTCAATTTTAACTTATGGAAACTGGATGGAACCCAATACCAACCAAATTGTATCAGGTTGGGGAATATCTAACACCTTATCTTTTGGGGTTTTTGATTTTGGAAAAACTTTAAAAATATATGTCCCTAAACCTGGAAAAGGGCAAATATCTAGCATTAAAGGCGCTTACAATGCGTTACCAGTTGCTAATTCTGGTGTTTTTCAGATTAATGAAGAACTAGATTATTCGATTATATATTCAAATTTTGATACCGCAAAAACATTGTTAGAATATGGAGACAATCAAGTTTCTGCTCTAGAAGTCATTACAAATGGAGATTCTGAATTTATAAGCGAAAAAATTAAATCTCATTTTAACGATACAATAATCATAAAAAACAGAGCACAATTAAATGATGCATTATATAAAATGCTAAACACAGAAAATCTTGCTGTTTACTTAATATTTACACTTATACTAATTATTGCACTTTTTAATGTAATTGGTTCTATGATTATGATGATTCTAGATAAGAAAAAGAATCTTGGTACACTTTACAATCTTGGAACTACCGTAAAAGAGATACGACGCATTTTCTTTTTGCAAGGGTTTTTAATGAGTGCTTTAGGGGGGGTTCTCGGAGTTATTATTGGTTTTATTTTAGTATTAAATCAAATTCATGGACCTGATTTTTTAAAAATTATGATAACTCCATCGTTGCCATATCCTGCTTCAATAAAACTTGTTAACTTTTTTATAGTCATTCTAACAACTTTTATTCTTGGTTTAGTTGCATCAAAAATTGCATCGTCTAGAATATCAATTAAGCTAATTACAGAGTTTTAGAATTCAAAATCTGAAAACTTTTCTTCTACTTCATCAAAAGCTGCAAATACATCTTTTGGATTATCGCTTGTAACCATTTTAAGCCTGTATTCTTTAAAATGTGGAATGCCTCTAAAGTAGTTCGTGTAATGTCTTCGTGTTTCAAAAACACCAAGTTTTTCGCCTTTCCAATCTATTGCCATCTGTAAATGTCTTCTTGCGGCAGTAACACGCTCTCTCATGCTTATTGAATGCAAATGCTCTCCTGTTTTAAAAAAATGCTTTACCTGTTTAAAAAACCAAGGATTTCCAATAGTGGCCCTACCAATCATACAGCCATCTAGCCCATAATCGTCTTGCATTTCTTTAGCGCGTTCAGGCGAGTCTACATCTCCATTTCCGAAAATAGGAATATACATTCTTGGATTATTTTTCACTTCTGCAATAGGTTTCCAGTTTGCTTCACCTTTGTATAACTGCGAACGTGTTCTGCCATGAATAGAAATAGCTTTACATCCCACATCTTGAAGTCTTTCGGCAACTTCAACAATTTTAATACTATCGTGATCCCAACCTAATCTTGTTTTTACTGTTATTGGTAAATGTGTACGTTTTACCATTTCTGCAGTTAGCTTTTCCATGAGGTCGATATCCTTTAAGATTCCTGCTCCGGCACCTTTTGACACCACTTTTTTAACAGGACAACCAAAGTTTATATCTATTATATCTGGATTGGATTGCTCAACAATTTCAACAGATTTTAGCATACTATCTAGGTTTGCGCCAAATATTTGAATACCAACTGGACGTTCTTTTTCGTAGATGTCTAGCTTCATGGTGCTTTTAGCTGCATCTCTAATTAAACCTTCACTAGATATAAATTCTGTATATACAACATCTGCTCCTTGTTCCTTACACAATGCACGAAAAGGAGGGTCACTTACATCTTCCATTGGCGCTAAAAGCAATGGAAAATCAGATAATTCTATGTTGTCAATTTTTACCACTTTTTTATTTTCGATTTAGCCTGTTTAGAATAAAAATTCCATACAATCCTAAAAATAATTCAGCAAATGTACCAAAAACATATGCAAAACTTGGTATGCCATCTAAAACCAGACTAAGCAGTCTTCCTAAAGCCAGACTTAACATAAATATCATATTAGAAATTATGGCTACTTTTAAATACTTGTAGTTAAAGATTCCAATAATCCAAAGGATAGAAAACCCTATATAAAGAAACATTATTGACTTTAAAAAGCTAAACTCATCTATACTTTTAGGGTTTATCTCTAAAAGCAAATCTGAAATAAATCCATAACTATACGATACAGGAAATACAATGCAAACCGAAATAATTAAATGAATCTTATTAATAATATCAGTTTTCTTAATCATTAGTTTTTAAGGTGTAAAAAAACCTTCTAGAATAACATTTCCAGAAGGTCTAATTTATAAATATTTTAGAATTTAAAATGTAACTTGAGCTTCTAAAACTTTACCATCTCGTTTTACTTTTACAGTTGTTGTCTGTCCTTTTTCAAACTTAGATAACGCTTTCATGTATCCCATCATGTCTTTTACTTCGAGGTCTCCAAGCTGTATTACAATATCACCTTTCATTAACCCTGCTTTTTGAGCTGGTCTATCTTCACTAACACCATCTATTCGCATGCCTCCATCTGTATATAAATAATCTGGCACAACACCAAGAGTCACTTTAAAACGAGGTGTGTCTTTAGATTCGTTTTTAGTTTTTCTGAATGCTATTTCACCATTATCGTCTAAATCTGTGATTATAGTGAATATATAATCTGAGATTAGATTCATGCCTTCGTAATTCAATTTATCCGAATCATCTGTTGGTCTGTGATAATCATCATGCTGACCTGTAAAGAAATGTAAGACAGGAATATCGTTTAGATAAAATGATGTATGGTCTGAAGGTCCAACTCCAGATTCGTGTTCTACAATTTTAAAATATTCATTGTTTGCTGAAACTGTTTGTTTAAAAATTGGTGATGTTCCTGTTCCATAAACAGCCAATGTGCTATCTGCCTTTAAGCGACCAACCATATCCATATTAAGCATATAGTTAATAGATTCTATTGGAAGTGTTGTATTTTTTACAAAATAGTTAGAACCTAATAATCCCATTTCCTCGCCAGAAAATGCCATGAATAAATAGTTATTATTCTTATTAGTTTCTTTAAGTTTTGATGCAAGATTGAGCATTAATGCAACTCCACTTGCATTATCGTCTGCTCCATTATGTATAAGTTTTTCTTCTCCTCTGTATAAAGAACCTCCACGATCTCCATATCCTAAATGATCGTAATGCGCACCAATAATAATAGTTTGTTCTGCTTTGTTGTCTAAATATGCTAAGATATTTCGTCCTGTAATAGTACTGTCTGTGTTCTTATCTGAATATTTTACCTCAGAATGTGGATCTTTTTTTGGTGTAAACATAAAATCCTGAAAAAAACCGTCTGTACCTTTCCCTTCTAATCTAAGTGACTCAAATCGTTTAGCAATATAATCTGCTGCAATTTTTTCACCTTCTGTTCCTGTTCCTCTTCCTTCTAGTTTATCATCAGCTAAAAAAATAACATCTTCTTTTATTTTGTTTTCTGGTGTGTATTCTTGCTTACATGCAACTAGCGTTAAAAAAAATACTAATAGCGATACTTGTTTCATAATAATAGTTTTATTTTTGCGCAAAATTACTAATAAATTCAATCATGAAGTACGTATATACATTTTTATTTTTAGCGTTACTTTTTTCTTGTAAAACTGAAAAAAAAGAAAACGTAATTGAAAAAACAACAATAACAGAAACTACAGAAAGCAACAGTTTAATCTATCCAGAAGAAATTCATTTTAGATCTTTAAGACAAGTAACCTTTGGTGGAGACAATGCTGAAGCATATTGGAGTTTTGATGATAAGCAAATTATTTTTCAATCGAATTTTAAAAATTGGGGAGTAGAATGCGACCAAATGTTTTTAATGAATGCAGACGATACTTTTAATGGTACCCAACCAAAAATGATAAGCACTGGATTAGGAAGAACAACTTGTGCTTACTTTTTACCAGACAATAAAAGCTGGGTTTATGGTTCTACGCATTTAGGTGGTCCAAAATGTCCTCCAGCGCCTTTAAGACACGAAGGGAAATATGTATGGCCAATCTATGACAGCTACGATATTTTTGTGGCAGACCTTGAAGGTAACATCACAGCACAATTAACAAATGAACCTGGTTACGATGCAGAAGCTACTGTATCTCCAAAAGGAGACAAAATAGTGTTTACTTCTATGAGAACAGGAGATTTAGAATTATTTACAATGAATCTTGATGGTACAGATGTTAAACAAATTACTTCTGAATTAGGATATGATGGTGGTGCTTTCTTTTCGCCAAATGGCACACAATTAATCTTTAGGTCGTCAAGACCAAAAACAGAAGAGGAAATAAAAGAATACAAAGATTTACTTGCAGAAGGTTTGGTAAAACCAACAAATATGGAGCTTTACATTTGTAATTCAGATGGTAGCGACTTACGTCAATTAACTAACCTTGGTAACGCCAACTGGAGTCCATTTTTTCATCCAAGTGGTAAAAAAATATTATTCTCTTCAAATTACGAATCTGAAAGAGGCTTCCCATTTAACTTATACATGATAGATGTTGATGGTAAAAATCTAAAACGAATTACACATGGTGAAACCTTCGATGCTTTTCCTGTTTTTTCTAACGATGGTAAAAAGTTAATTTTCTCTTCTAATAGAAATAATGGAGGAGGTCGTGATACTAACCTATTTATTGCTGAATGGCAAGACTAAATATTAATGATTTTTTTGATCTAATCTTATGCGCTCATCTCTTGACGTTGAGCGCTGGTTAGTTGAAAGCTTACTATTTCCAAATTTATATCTAAAACCTAGCTTAATATATCTGTTATCTAAGTTGGAAAAAAGTGTGCTATTTTGATCTAAAAAATCTGTCGTTACTTTAAAATCGTGGTCATTAAAAAAGTCGCTTACAGCAATAGATAATACGCCTTTACCTTTTAATATATTTTTCTTTACAGACAAATCTGAAAGTAACCTAGAGTCTACCTGCTGTAAACCTTGTACATTTTTACCAACATAAATAAAAGAAAGATTTGCAACTAAGCTTTTATCTTTTAAGAAGGTAAAATCGTTACTTAAAATCGAATAATTCGCCCATTTATCACGCTGTACTTTAGTGTCAAACAACGTGCCTTTATCGTTGAAGTTATAGGTAGATGTCCCAAAGTATAAAAACCAGTTTTCTGTTACGTCAAAATAGGTTTCAAAATCAATTCCAATTTCTACTGTTTCATCAATATTTAAAGGTGTATATGTTACTGTATTGTTATTATTGTTTTGCAATGGTAGCTCAAAAATGTTGTTTTTGTAAGATCTGTAATATACTTCAAAAGTAAACTTATCGTTAATTGTTGTTCCGAGTAAAAAGTGATTATTAAAAACCGGTTTCAACTCTGGGTTTCCAGTCACTATTGTGTAATCGTTAAGATA
This sequence comes from Flavobacteriaceae bacterium, assembly GCA_013042715.1. Lineage (GTDB taxonomy): Bacteria > Bacteroidota > Bacteroidia > Flavobacteriales > Flavobacteriaceae > Site-B15. Next base: position 24,737 of record JABDPN010000007.1, read on the forward strand.
AAACTTAAAAGGATTTAAGTTGCTATAGTTGGGTCTTTGGATGCTTCGTTTATATGTCACATAACTATTTACTTTTTCTGAAAATTGATAGCTTAAGTTTGTTGTAGGAAACAGCTCAAAATAATCTTGTGTGTTTTCTGTTTGGTTTAAAGAGACATTATCTAAATTTGTTTGTTCTACACGTATTCCTGCTGTGAAATTCCATTCTTCGCTACTATATTCATAACTTATATAACCTGCGTAAATGTTTTCGTTGTATTCAAAGTTATCAGAATTAAAACTGTTGAATTGGCTTATGCCTGCAATAATATCGTATTGATTTATTGCACTTCCAGTATTTATTTTTGAAATTTTCACACCTGTTTCTAAGCTTGAAGATTCACTTAAAGTAGTTGAAAAATCTATTTGTGATGTTAAAATATCTGTTTCTTGGTGTGCATTTGTTTTAAACGCAGTATTATCGTAATAAGCGTCAGAATTAAAATAAATACTCTTTACATTTTGGTCTCTATCGTAATCATAATTTGTATAATGTGAATTCCAAGTTAGATTAGAATTTTTTGAAATATCATAACTATATTCTAAATCAAATCCAAGATTATGTTTGTTATCTTTAGAAAGGTTGTTAGAGTAAATTTCATCAAAATCAGAGTTTCCGGCAATAGTAGCTTTACCTTTTGTTTGATACTTAAAATAAGGCAAAAACTGAGTGTTAGCAGCAAATGCTAGAGTGCTTTTTTCGTTTAGTTTAAAATCAAGGTTTAATCCAATATTATGAGTTTCTAACCGTGTATTTCTATTTAAATTAGTGTTCCATTCTTCTGTTTGATAAAATATAAACTCTTCAGAGTCTCTATTGATTTTATTTTTATTGTATGAATAGTTTACAAACACATCTACTTTAGAATTTTTAAAGTAATGAGAAGTTCCAAAATTCCACTTAGGAAAAACACCTTGAGTATAATTAGTAAAGAGATTGCCATTGTATCCTGTAGAAAGGTTCTTAGACATTAAAATATTTAAAACCACTCCACTTTCTGCATCATATCTTGCGGAAGGATTTGTAATGACTTGTACAGATTTAATATTTGAAGCTGACGTTCCTTCTAATAGCTCTAACAATTCTGATGAAGACAAGTTCACTTTTCTATCGTTAATATAAACTGTTGGCGAATCCCCCTTTACCATTAAAGCATCGTCAATAACCAAGACACTTGGTGTGCTTTTAAGAACCTCCAACATATTACCTTCACTTAGTGAAGTATTTTCTACATTAAAAACCAGTTTATCTACTTCTCTTTTAATAGTTGGTTTGTTGTAAACCACCTCAACTTCAGAAAGCGATTCAACAGACTCCACAAGAATAATATCTTCAAGTGTTACATCCGAATGTACAGAAAATGACAAAAAGTAATCTTGAAAACCAATATAACTTGCCTTTAAGATAAAATCTCCAGAAGGAATTTCTTCTATTTTAAACTGTCCAAAATCATTAGAAGAGGCTCCATTTACAAATGTAGAGTCCTGAGATTTTATAACAATTACATTTGCAAAAGCAATAGGGTTTTTATTAGAATCAAGAATAGAGCCTGAAATGTTGTATTGTGACCATACCACGGAAACACACATCATGAAAAGTATTCTAATAATATAATTTCCCCCTTGAATGACTTTCATAAGAATAAATGATATTACAAACATAATACAAAACATGAAAACATTATTACGGAAAAAGCGTAAATCCTAAATATATCATTATAAAAAAGATAAAAATTAGAATTATTACTAATTCTTGTACTTGAATCTTTACGTTTTTTTTGAAATAAAATTGATTACTTTTGCAGCACATGAAAAAGGGCAAATAATAAGTATACATGAAGCATATTAGAAATTTCTGCATTATCGCACACATAGATCATGGGAAGAGTACGCTAGCAGATCGATTGCTAGATTTCACTGGTTCTGTAACAGAGCGTGAAAAACAAGATCAACTACTCGATACAATGGACTTAGAGCGTGAGCGTGGAATTACTATTAAATCTCATGCTATACAAATGGATTATACTTACAAAGGAGAACAATATGTATTAAACCTTATTGACACTCCTGGGCATGTAGATTTTTCTTATGAAGTATCTCGCTCTATAGCGGCTTGTGAAGGTGCGTTGCTTATTGTAGATGCTGCACAGAGTATTCAAGCACAAACTATTTCTAATCTATATTTAGCATTAGAAAACGACTTGGAGATTATTCCTGTACTTAATAAAATTGATTTACCAAGTGCAAATCCAGAAGAGGTTACAGATGATATTGTAGATCTTTTAGGTTGCGATGCAGAAGAGGTTATTCCTGCTAGCGCAAAAACTGGTTTAGGAGTTGAAGAAATACTTGAGGCTATTATTGAGCGTATTCCTGCTCCGAAAGGCAATCCGAATGATTCTTTACAAGCTCTAATTTTTGATTCTGTTTACAATCCTTTTAGAGGTGTAGAGACATATTTTAGAGTAATTAACGGTTCGATTAAAAAAGGGCAAAACATTAAGTTTATAGCTACAGGAAAAGATTATTATGCAGACGAAGTTGGAACTTTAAAGCTAAAACGACTACCAAAGCGAGAAATTAAAACTGGAGATGTTGGATACCTTATAACAGGAATAAAAGATGCTCGAGAGGTTAAAGTGGGAGACACTCTAACAGATGCCAAAAATCCAACTGAGAATATTATAGAAGGTTTTGAAGATGTAAAACCAATGGTTTTTGCTGGAATTTACCCTGTAGATACAGACGATTATGAAGAGTTACGTGCGTCTATGGAAAAACTTCAGCTAAATGATGCTTCTTTGGTGTTTACTCCAGAAAGTTCTGCTGCTCTTGGTTTTGGGTTTAGATGCGGATTCTTAGGAATGCTTCATCTTGAAATTATTCAAGAGCGTTTGGAACGTGAGTTTGATATGACTGTAATTACAACCGTTCCAAATGTTAGCTATCATGCTTTTACAAACAAAAACCCTGATGAGATAGTAATCGTTAATAACCCTTCAGATTTACCCGATCCATCTGGTTTAAATCGTGTAGAAGAGCCATACATAAAAGCGTCAATCATTACAAAGTCTGATTATATTGGAAATGTTATGTCTCTTTGTATTGAAAAACGGGGACAAATTACCAATCAAAACTATTTAACTCCAGAGCGTGTAGAATTAAACTTTGACATGCCTTTATCTGAAATTGTTTTTGATTTTTACGATAGATTAAAAACCGTTTCCAGGGGTTATGCGTCTTTTGATTATCACCCAATCGGTATGCGTGAGTCTAAATTGGTTCGCGTGGATATTTTATTAAATGCACAACCTGTTGATGCCTTATCTGCTTTAATTCATGCAGATAACGCACAAACTATTGGGAAGAAAATGTGTGAAAAATTACGAAAACTTATCCCAAGGCAACAGTTTGATATCCCAATACAAGCTGCTATTGGAGCTAAAATAATTTCCAGAGAAACCATTAAAGCATTACGTAAGGACGTAACTGCAAAATGTTATGGTGGAGACATTACCAGAAAACGTAAACTTCTAGAAAAACAAAAGAAAGGCAAAAAGCGTATGCGTCAAGTTGGTAATGTAGAAATTCCACAATCTGCATTTATGGCTGTTTTAAAGTTAAATGATTAAATAAAAACCATCAAAATTGATGGTTTTTATTGTTTTAATTTTTTAGTTACAACTTGCTCCTAATAACTCATAACCAGCTATTAGCTGTGCAAAAGTAGCTCCATCTAAATCCTGTGTTTCCTCCTCTCCATTTGAAGTTATAGTTACTGTGCCGTCTCCATTATCGCAAATCTCAGTAGAAGTGGATTCTCCCAATAATTCTAGTAAGCAAGTACGACAATCTTCTGAAGGTGTATCTTTATCATCATTATTGCTGCATGCGCTAATACTTAGTGATAATACAACCAAGGTACTTAAAATACGTTTTTTCATTCGTTTTTTTTTATGTTAGTTGCTAAGGACGGTTATTAAGTTTTAACAGCCTAAAAGGCATCGTATTTTTACGAATATCTCTTTGATATACTTGAAAAACTCATTATTCTAATTATTTTAATATTCTTGCTTAGAATCTGATTGTTTGATTTAGAAGAGATATTCTAAATATTTTGCTGAAAAGAGAAGAGGGGCTTAACTTACTAATTTGTCTAATTATTCCAAAAAAATAATCAATCGCTAAGAGGTTTTCCTAGATAAACCAGTTTATAACCTTTTTCTACTTGGTTTTCCTTACTATACGAAGAAATGATCTCTAGATTTCCGTCTTTTTGTTTGATGAATAATGGAACAGCAAACTCTTCTTGCTTGGTTCTCTCTATCAGTTCGTCGTAGTGTTCTTTACTTTTTAAATTAATTTCATTAATAACAGGATACTTTCTTGCAGCTTCTGTAAGCGCGACAAAATCATCAGTATGAGAAAAAAGACCTACTTTAGGGCTGCTTTCTTCGTCTTGCATTTCATAAGGTGAAATCAATCTAAACGAACCATTTTCTCCAAATTGTGCTTTAAACTTATTAATAGCATAATTATTAATATCTGAATTTGCAGTTAAAGCCATTAAATAACCCACATCGTTAAGCTCAATATTATCTTCAAGATCTTCAGAATAAATATTGGTATTAAAAGCTTCTAAGCCCATTTCTTTAGACTTCTTAATGTTGTTTTCATTGCTGTCTATTAAAACAACATGTCTTCCGTTTTTTTCTAAATAACCACCTATTAATCGTGAAATTTTTGAAGCGCCTACAATTAAAATACCTTCAGAATTTTTAAGAAATACACCAACAATTTTAGCAAATATTCGAGCAGTTGTAGCATTTAAAAGTACTGTGCCTAGAACAATCATGAACACTAAAGGTGTTATATATTCAGCGCCTTCAACA
>JABDPN010000011.1 GCA_013042715.1 Flavobacteriaceae bacterium
GTGTTATACTTTGTCAATTCTATTATTATGCTATTGTATTTTCAAGGTTTTCACTTTCTAAGGTAAAACCTTATACTCCTAAAGGTATTTCCATTTCTGTTATTGTATGTGCTAAAAATGAAGCAGAAAACTTAAAAACATTTATTCCTTTTATTCTTGAACAAGAATATTCCAAGTTTGAACTTGTACTTATTAACGATGCTTCTTCAGACAATACTCTAGAAGTAATGGAATTGTTTAAAGCTGAAAACGATAATGTAAAAATTGTAGATGTAAAAAACATTGAGGCATTTTGGGGAAATAAAAAATATGCGCTTACACTTGGTATAAAAGCTGCCACATATGATTATCTGCTTTTTACAGATGCCGATTGCAAACCAGTTTCAAAGAATTGGATAAGAGATATGAGTAGCGCTTTTACAAACTCAAAAACAATTGTTTTGGGATTTGGCTCTTATCAAAAAATTAAAAACAACTTTTTAAATAAAGTTATTAGGTATGAAACTGTTCTAACTGCTATTCAGTATTTTGCTTTTGCTAAAATAGGAATGCCTTATATGGCTGTTGGAAGAAATCTAGCTTACAGAAAAGATGAATTTTTTAATGCTAAAGGTTTTATTAACCACATGAATGTACGTTCTGGTGATGACGATCTATTTGTAAACCAAGTTGCTACTAAAAAAAACACTGCTTTATGTTATAGTAAATCAAGTTTTACAGAATCTATACCAGAAAAAACATTTAAATCTTGGTTTAGACAAAAGCGCAGACATGTAACAGCTGCTAAATATTACAAACCTTTGCACAAATTCACACTTGGGTTATTTTATCTATCTCAACTACTTTTTTGGATTCTAGCTATAGTGTTACTATCGTTTCATTTTAAATGGCAGATTGTATTAGGTTTAATTTGTTTTAGATTTTTGTTAAAGTATTTAGTATATAGCTTTTCTGCGAAAAAACTAGATGCCTTAGACACTTTAATTCTACTTCCTTTACTGGAATTGTTTTTAATTGTCTCGCAATTGGTTATATTTATCTCAAATCTCACTTCAAAAACAGAGCATTGGAGATAAAAAAAGCCATCAAAAAGGCAATAGAAAATAATCAAATTGCTTTTAACTTTCTTTTAGACACGTTTTGGAATGATGTCTATGGATTTCTTTTAAAACGTACTCAAAACGAAAACGATGCAGAGGATATTACTATTCAAACCTTTTCGAGAGCTTTCGATAAAATAAAAACTTACGACGATAATTATACATTTAAAACTTGGTTAATGACAATAGCCAAAAACTTGCATGTTGACCAAATTAGAAAACGAAAATCTTCAGTTTCACACGAAAAAACACACGATCACAACGAAAAGGTACATGGTATAATTGACGAATCTCCAACTATAGAAGATAAAATTATTACCGAACAAAATTTAGCAAGACTTCTTCAAGACATAAAAAAACTAAAACCACATTATCAAGAGGTTATTAACTTAAGATTTTTTCAGGAATATAGCTATCAAGAGATAGCAGACGAGCTAGATGAACCTATGAATAATATAAAAGTAAAGCTACTTAGAGCAAAAAAACTTCTAGCAGAAATTATTCAGAATAAATCATGATTAAGTATCTTAAAAAACTAGGTCCTGGTCTTTTATTTGCTGGAGCAGCAATTGGTGTGTCTCATCTAGTACAATCTACACGCGCAGGAGCTGATTTTGGAATGGGTTTAGTTTGGGCATTATTGCTTATTCATATTTTTAAGTATCCTTTTTTCCAATATGGACCACGCTATGCAACTGCAACTGGAGAAAGTCTGTTAGATGGATACAAAAAACTAGGTAAAGGTGTTCTTACCATATATTACCTCATAACATTTGCTACAATGTTTACCATCCAAACTGCTGTTACCATTGTTACTGCAGGTTTAGCATATACCTTATTTGGAGATTTTGTATCGTTAGAAATTTGGACAGTAATTATACTAAGCATTTGTATCGTGATTTTAGTTTTAGGCAGATACAAACTTCTAGACAATTTAATGAAGATTATAATTATATTATTAACCATCAGCACAATAGTTGCAGTAGCCATGGCTTTATCTAATAATAAAGAAGCTGTAAGTCTAATTCAGGTTTTACCAGAAAACAGTTTAGAAATTGCTTTTCTAATCGCATTTATGGGTTGGATGCCTGCACCTTTGGATGTATCTATTTGGCAGTCGCTTTGGGCAATTGAAAAACAAAAAAATAATAAAGACTTCTCACCAAAGTTTGCTGTATTTGATTTTAATATAGGTTACTTTAGCACTATAGTATTAGGAATAGGCTTTGTGCTTCTTGGTTCGCTTATTATGTACAATAGTGGTGAAACATTTAGCGCTTCAGCTGGAGATTTTTCTGTTCAGCTAATAGAAATGTACACAAAAAGTCTAGGAAATTGGGCTTATATTGTTATTGGTGTCGCAGCACTAACAACAATGTTTAGTACTACACTAACAACACTAGATGCTTCTCCTCGTGCTATGCAAAAAACTTCAGAACTTTTGTTTAATAAAACTTTCAAAAGAGGATATCTAATTTGGATTGCAATATTAATTTCTGGTACAATTGCTATTTATTTCTTTTTTCTTTCTGAAATGAAAACCTTAATAATGATAGCTACTATTCTATCTTTTTTAACTGCACCTTTTTATGCCATTGCCAATTACATTTTAATTTGCAGCAAACACACACCTAAAGCATGGAGACCATCTAGGTTTATGCATACTATAAGTTGGCTAGGTATTCTTTTCCTAATTGGATTTAGTATATGGTATCTCTTTTCTTTATGATTTTTTTAATAGAATACTTTGTATCTTTGCACTCTTAAAATTTGCTATGGAAATAAAAACAGATTCTAACATATTACCAAAAAAAAAACCAAAATGGTTACGTGTAAAATTACCGACAGGTAAAAAGTATACAGAACTTCGAGGTTTAGTAGACAAATACAAGTTAAATACCATTTGTACTTCTGGAAGCTGCCCAAACATGGGAGAATGTTGGGGAGAAGGCACAGCTACTTTTATGATATTAGGTAATGTCTGTACACGTTCCTGTGGATTTTGTGGTGTAAAAACTGGTAGACCTGAATCTGTAGATTGGGATGAACCAGAAAAAGTTGCACGTTCTATAAAAATCATGAATATTAAACACGCAGTACTTACTAGTGTTGATAGAGATGATCTTAAAGATATGGGAAGTATTATGTGGGCAGAAACTGTAAAAGCTGTGCGCAGAATGAATCCTAAAACAACTTTAGAAACGCTAATTCCAGATTTTCAAGGTTTAGAACAACATGTCGACAGAATTATTGAAGTTGCTCCAGAAGTAGTCTCACATAATATGGAAACAGTAAAACGGCTTACAAGAGAGGTTAGAATTCAAGCAAAATACGAAAGAAGTTTAGGTGTTTTAAAATATCTTAAAGATAAAGGACAACGACGTACAAAATCTGGTATTATGTTAGGACTTGGTGAAACAAAAGAAGAAGTATTTGAAACTCTAGAAGATTTAAATAGTGTTAATGTTGATGTAGTTACAATTGGACAATACTTACAACCAAGTAAAAAACACTTACCTGTAAAAAGATTTATTACTCCAGAGGAGTTTTTAGAATTCAAAAATTATGCTAAAAATCTTGGTTTTAGACATGTAGAAAGTAGTGCTTTAGTTAGGTCTTCTTATCATGCTCAAAAACATATACTGTAATTTTATTTATTATTAAAAAGTAATTTACATCTATTAAAATGTGCAGTTTATCGAATAAATTGTTATATTTGTCGATAAAGTGATATAAAATGTCCCGAATCAGATATTACATTTTTGCATTTTTTTTGCTTGTATTTAATCATCTTCATACCCAAGACAGAATTGAAGGTGACAAAGTATTGCTTAAAAATACTATTGAAGTAAAAATTAATAATGCTGAATTAAGCCTAAATAATGGTGATTTTCAGGAAAGTATTTTTTATTTAAAAAATGCTCTTCAAATTGCAAATCAAATAGATTCTAAAGTCGAACAAGGTAAAATAAACAGCAAACTTGCTCATGTTTATATTAAACTTAACGAATTAGATTCTTCAGATGTCTACATAAGTAGGGCAATAGAAATACAATCTAATTTAGATGATGAAATTAATTTAGCAATCTCAAGATTTACAAATGGCTTAATATATCTGGAAAGACAGCAATATATTCAAGCTGTAGATTTATTTACAAATTCCAGTATTGTTTTTGAAGAAAACAATTTAGATGAGTATTCGGCTAAAGTTGCACTTTATCAAGGTATTACTCATATAAACCTTGAAAACTATTCTAAAGCTAATACGTTTCTAGATAAAGCCTTACTTTTATCTAAACGATCTGAACTACCTCTAATAGAGAGTGCTGCACATATATATAGTGGAAAAATAAATTTCATCATTGGTAAAAACGAACAAGCCATAGTCCAGATAAATGAAGGCTTAGAGCTTAGTAATGCAAAAGAAAATATTGAAACTATTTCTGAAGGATATAATCTACTAAGTCAACTATATGCCATCAAAAAAAACTATAAATTAGCTTACGATAATTCTATTCTTTACCAGATATTACGTGATTCTATTATTCATGAGGATCAACTAAAAAACATACAACTTTCTCAAGCTGAAATAAATCCTACAGAAATTAATGAAACAACTTCAAACACCGAAGATACAACAAGTGTTAAAGAAAAAGATAGTTTAGGACAACTTACAACTATTTTAAGTGTAGCACTAATAACCATTCTTTCTTTGTTAACACTATCGCTTTATAAAAACAACAATATTAGATTAAAAACTAATAACATGTTGTACAAAAAGAATAAAGAGCTATTAACAGAAAAAGAAAAAGCAGAAATTGCTGCAAAAACAAAATCTAACTTTTTATCTACAGTAACTCATGAGTTAAGAACACCGCTTTATGCTGTTACAGGATTAACTAATATGCTTTTAGAGGAGGATCCAAAACCTAATCAAATTCAACATTTAAAATCATTAAAATTTTCTGGTGATTATCTATTAACTTTTATTAACGATATTCTTCAAATTAATAAAATAGAAGCCAACAAAGTAGAGCTAGATCCTGAAATATTCAATCTTAAAAACAAAGTAGAAAATGTAATTGCGGCTCTTAATAATTCTGCTATGGATAACAATGTTCATATGCATTATTATTACGATAAGTCATTGCCAGAGACTTTTGTAGGAGATCAATTAAAACTCTCTCAAATACTTATAAATCTTATTGGAAATTCAATAAAATTTACAAAAGATGGTGACATATGGATCAATGTTTCAAAAATGAGCCAGAAAGATAAAATTATAAATTTAAAGCTTGAAATTAAAGACAATGGTATTGGTATAACCAAAGAAAAACAAGAAAGTATGTTTGAGAGTTTTTCTCAAGGTTCAGTTCAGATTAACAGAAAATATGGAGGAACAGGACTAGGTCTTTCTATTGTGAAAGGATTGGTAGATATTTTAAAAGGTAAGATTTATCTAAAAAGCGAACTTGGAAAAGGCACATCGTTCTTCATAGAAATTCCTCTAGAAGAAACAAATGAAAAAGTTCAAGTAGAATGCAATCAATACCTTAAAGATTTTAATAAATTAGACTTAGAACATATTAAAATATTAGTAGTAGAAGACAATAAAATTAACCAAATGATTACAAAAAAAATTCTTACCAAAATGAAACTAAACTGCGATTTAGTTGACAATGGTGAAGATGCTGTAAAAATGGTTAAAGACAATAACTATGACATTGTCTTAATGGATATTCATATGCCAGGAATAAGTGGTATAGAAGCAACAAAACAAATTAGAGCGTTTAATAAAGAGCAAATTATCTTTGCTCTTACAGCTGTTACTATTGAAGATAAAATGAAAGAGTTTGAAGAAGCCGGGTTTAATGATATAATTCCAAAACCATTTAAACAAGAAGATTTGGTTAAAAAGCTATATACAGTTTTAGAAAATAATCAAAAACCTACAAGTGTTTAAAGTCATTTACAAACGCATTTAATAGCTCATTAAATACGTTTTGTTCGTGTAGTTTAACTTCAATTGGCAAATAAAACAGATTGACATTTACTTTATTCTTTAAACGCATATAATCCTTTTCTGTCGTAACAACTAGAGTTTTAGTTTTGAGCTTGTCAATATCATCATTAGTAAAATCATGATGGTCTTTAAATTCTGAATGAGAAAAAGTTAGGTTTTTAGAATCTAAATAATCAACTAAAAGCTTTGCATTTGCAATTCCAGTAACCAATGTAAAAGGTTTGCTTTTTATATCTTCAATAGTCATTCTTCCTAAATCGGATATAAATTCATTTGAATACGCAATTGAACTAAACAAAACAATTTGATTAGCTTTGGGCTTTATCTTAGTTATTATTTCTTTTTTCTTCTGCTGACTTAGATTATCTGGACATTTCGTAACTACAATTACATCTGCTCGTTTTGCTCCATGTCTTGGTTCTCTTAAATTACCTGTTGGTAAAACAAAATCATTAACATATAAATCGTTATAAGTCGAGAGTAGTATATTAAAACCTGCTCGTACTTTTCTATGCTGAAAAGCATCATCTAAAAGAATAATATCTGGATTAACTTGTTCTTGAAGCAGAGAAATCCCTTTTTGTCTATTGCCATC
>JABDPN010000016.1 GCA_013042715.1 Flavobacteriaceae bacterium
TCTGCACATCCTACAGCTCATCTTGGTCAGCGTAACGTAATTAATGTTTGGGTGAGAGATAGGAAGGATAACTGGAGTTTAGGTTGGGATATAGGAAATTTAGATTTATCAACCCTTATAGCCTATAAACTTAAGAAAAATTGGAATGCACAAATTAGATTAATTACTGTTATTGATGATGAAAAGGAAAGGGAAAATGCAACCAATTTTTTAAACTCTTTAATACATCTTGCTAGAATACCAAAAACACTTACCAAAGTTCATGTTGGTGATTTTAAAACTATAGTAACTAATGCGCCTTCTGCAGATATAAATATCTTTGGGATGGAAGAAAATTTAAGTTTTGAATTTGTAAAAGAAATGACTAAAAAAACAAATAGTTCTTGTTTATTTGTTCGAGATTCTGGTCATGAAAGTATTTTAGCATAAACTAGCTCTTAAAATAGTTGTCAAGCATACTATTTGCATGCTCATACCCAATATTATATGCCTTTTCAAGGCCTTTTTTATCTAACACACCAATATCATCAAGATTATTTGGTCTAAATAAAATATCCGGAATTGATAATTTATATGCAGAATTCGCGTGAATCATTAACACGTTTGTTCTTGTTGTTAGTTTTAAAGAACTGTTTAAGTTTTTCTTAGATACTGGAACCATTGATGATGTATAACAACCTATAATAAAATCGCATTTATTTTGTAAAGGTTCTATTGGAAAATTATTCATAACTCCTCCATCAATATATAAGACATTATTAAATTTAACTGGACTAAAAACTGGTGGTAATGCTGCAGAGGCTAATATTGGTTCTATTAATTTTCCTGAATTAAAAAATGCTTCACAACCATCTTCTAAGTTTGTTGCTACAATATGTAAAGCCCTTTTTAAAGCTTCAAAATTGTTTTCCTTAAAATGTACTTCTAAAAATTCTCTATATCTATCTGTATCGAATAAACCTGGTTTATTTAGCGTAAAAAAGTTATATTTAAGTAAAGGTGTTTCTTTAAAAAATTTTAACATTTCTTCTGCTCCAACATCATTAGCATATAATGCACCAACTATAGCTCCTGCACTAACTCCAGAAACTACTTCAGGATAAATTTTTCTCTCAGTCAATGCTTTTAATACACCAATATGAGCACCAGCTTTTACACCTCCTCCAGAAAGTACAATTCCTGTTTTTTTGTTTTTTAACTCTGAAATTTTCATCATTAAACAAATATGAAATTAAATTTAACAATAAGAGTAATTCAAAAAAAGCAAATCCTTAAGTTATTTTCTAAATCTAGAAAAAAGAACAAGTTTACGTTTAGTATTAATAAAATAAACTCCTGTTAGTAACACGATAGCTGCAATTATAGATTGTGTAGAAATATGTTCATCTAGAAATTGCCATCCTAAAATTAAAGCTATAATTGGATTTACATATGTAGACGTTGCAACTTTCTCAGGAGAAACAACTTTTAGTAAATAGTTGAAAGAAGTAAAAGCTATAATACTTCCAAATACAATTAATAATACCATAGACCATTGCACATTAGTGCTCCATGTATATGGCATACTCCATTCTTCACCAAAGCTAAAACTTGTAATCGCTAGCATAATTCCTCCAGTAAGCATTTGGTAGCCTGTGTTTACAAAATAGTTTTTAGGTAAATCTACTTTAGCTACAAATAAACTACCATAAGCCCAACTAAGCATACAAGTAAAAATCATGAGCATACCTATAACTGTATTTTCTTTTGTAATTATTTCTTTTTGACTAACAAGCAGATAAATCCCTATTATACCTAGAATTACGCCAATAACAGACATCGTCTGAATTTTTTTACCTTGTAGTATGCGCATCATGATAAGAACAACGAGAGGTTGAGCAGAAATCTCTAAAGCAGTTATACCGCTATCCACATATCTTAAAGCCCAAACAACAACTCCATTTCCAAAGGTTAAAAATAAAAATCCCGCAATAGCTGTATTTTTAAGTTGCCTTGCAGTAATTGAAATATCAAAGCCAACTATTTTAGCGATAATAAAAATTATTAATGAGGCAGTTAAAAAGCGAATTGCAGCAATTTTAAAAGGTGGTAATTCTAGTACTGCGACCTTATTAAGCATGTATGTTGAACCCCAAATTACATATATTGCAAAGAATGCAAGTATTATAAGCAAACCATTTTTAGATTTCAGCATAATTAGCAATTTAGATTAGCAAATATACTAACATTACAAATAGTATTATTTTAAAAATTCACTAATAAAATAGGTTGTTTATACTTAAAAGTTTAGCTATATTCACTTGATATTATTTCCTGTAATAAGTAAGTCTATTTAATGCCAGATAAAAAGAAATTTGGAACCTTTGCTGGTGTCTTTACACCCTCTATACTAACAATACTTGGTGTTATAATGTATATGAGATTAGGTTGGGTTGTAGGTAATGCAGGATTAATTGGAGCAATTTTAATTATTGTTATTGCACATGTTATCTCAGTTTCTACTGGTTTAAGTGTTTCGTCTATAGCAACAGATAAAAAAATTGGGGCTGGAGGTATTTATTATGTTCTTTCAAGAAGTATGGGTGTACCAATTGGTGGTTCAATAGGTATTGCTCTATTTATAGGTACAGCTCTTTCAATTGCACTATATCTTGTTGGTTTTGCTGAAAGTTTCAATGCTTATTTTGGACTTGAAACAACAGTCAATGGCATAAGATTCTCTGGAACAATAGCTCTTGTAACACTTACTGCAATTGCTCTTATTAGTACATCAGTAGCATTAAAAACGCAGTTTATTATTCTTGCTGCTATTATTATATCGTTAGTTAGTATATTTTTTGGTCATTCTGAAGTTGCTTCAGATTCCATACAATTTTTTACTAGTGATGGTTCTGTACCAATGGAAATTGTTTTTGCTGTATTTTTTCCAGCTGTAACAGGATTTACAGCAGGAATAGCAATGAGTGGTGATTTAGAAGATCCAAAACGTTCTATTCCTAGAGGAACACTTTATGCTATTGCTACAGGTTTAATTGTTTATATCGCTTTGGCCATTTTTATGGCATTAACAATTGATGCTGAAATCTTAAAGACAGATTATAATATTCTAATGAAGATCGCCTTTTTTGCACCAGCTGTCGTTGCAGGAATTTGGGGAGCAACTTTATCGTCTGCTTTAGGAGGCATTCTTGGAGGCCCTAGAATATTACAAGCCATGTCAATAGACAAAGTAACACCTAAAATATTTGGAAGTGGTAGAGGAAAAAATAATGAACCAATAAATGCACTATTCTTTGCTTTTATAATTGCTGAAATCGGAATTTTAATTGGTGAGTTAGATATTATAGCTCGAGTAGTTTCTATGTTCTATCTTACTGCTTATGGGTTTATTAATATTTCTTTTTTCCTAGAAAGTTGGGCAAATCCTGATTTTCAACCAACATTTAAAGTTAAACGATGGATTGGCTTAATTGGTTTTATAGCATGTTTTGCAGTGATGTTTAAACTAGATATGATGGCTATGATTGCAGCACTTGCAGTTATTAGCGCTATGTACTTTGGATTACAACGTAAAGAAGTGAAACTGCAAACTAACGATGTATGGAAAAGTGTATGGGAAAATGTTGTTAATAAAGGACTAAAGAAAATAGATGCGCAAGGAGAAGATAACTTTAATTGGAATCCGAATATTATTCTATTTAGTGGAAAAAGTGATCATCAAAAGTATTTATTAGAATTGTGTAAGACAGTATCAGGAAGAACAGGAATTGTCACGAATTTTAAACTTATACTGGATAAGGAAAATGTAAACCCTCCATTAAAAAAAACTGAACAGGTTGTAAGGGATAATCTATTTAAAGAATTAGGAATTTTCGCAAGACAAATACGAGTAGATAATATTTATAGTGGTATCACTAATATAGCTTCAACTTTTGGTTTTTCTGGTGTAGAACCTAATACTATAATGATGGGTTGGCCAAAAGGTCTGGAAAATTCTAAAGATTATTCTAGAATGACTCAAACGCTAATGCATTTGGATTATAATTTATTATATCTTGATTTTGATAGAAAAGTTAAGTTTGGTAAATACAAAACTGTTGACTTCTGGTGGCGTGAAACGGATAGTAAAAACGCTGAAATGATGTTAAATATAGCACGCTTTATAATTAGCTCACCTCGTTGGGATAACCCAGTAATACGTGTACTATTTGTAAATAATAATAATGTTAATATAGAAATTATTCATTCAAAAATTTCAAGATTAGTAGAAGATTTGAGGGTTTTGGTTGAGATTAAAATTATAAATAATGCAGTTGAACAAAGAGCGTTTTATAACATTATTGAAGTCGAATCAAAAACAACTGATTTAACCATACTTGGAATACCAAATTATAAGATTGAAAAACAAGCAGAGTTTGTTATGAATACCAATCATTTATTTGAGTCTATTGGTTCTACGCTTTTAGTTAGAGCAGCAAATAACTTTAATGAATTAGATTTAGATATTATAAAAGCTAATGACGAAATAGAAGCAAAAGAATTTGATTAAAAAACATTAAAAATAACTACAGCATAAAGATAGAATCTTACAAAACGAAGTAAACCAAACAATAAGTAATCTCTAAACTTATACTTAATAATTCCTGCAGCAATGCTAGTCATTGAAAAAGGAATTGGCAATAATGCACCAACAATAATTAGAAATCCTCCCCATTTTCTAATCATTTTAATATGCTTTTCCATTTTTACTTCTAAGTATTCTTTAGCAGAAGGAATTTTTGAAATAAATCTTCCAATAAAAAAAGAAATTATTCCACCTAAATATGATACTAAAGCAAGCAATGACAGGTAAAATAATGGTGTTGAAGTTTTATCTGCCCAAGCTATAAATATTTCAGGTGGCACTAATCCTAATAGAGATTCTGAAGCAAAAAATACTAATAAGATTGTTAAAGGACTATACGAAGTAGTTATAGAAGTAAACAATGTATTAAAGTCTATAACAAAGGCATGTACAATCCAAAGTACCACAATAAATGTAACTATTGGCATTACAGCCTTACCTAAGCTAGATTTTACAAAAGCGTAAAATCCTGTGTAGGAATAATACTGATGTAACAATCTTAACTTAGACTTTTTAGTACTTTGTCTTTGTTTAGGATTCATAGCAATTTTAATCTTTCTCTCTCTTTTAAGAATGCAAATATACCACAAAAGCATAGTTATATGCTATACTTTAAAAAACCTTAACATTCTAAAACAAATTATAAGGTGATAAAACAAAAAAGCCGAGACTTTATATCTCGGCCTAATTGTTTATTATTATATTTTTATTTATTCTTCAAACTTATATCCACGTCCTGGTGTATAAGGTACTTTAGCTTTAATAAGTTGAGTCTCTAATTGCTTAACATCCTCATTAAATAAAACTTCAATTTTTTTCTTTATAGCATCTATTTCACGTTTAGCAATTGCATAACTCATTTTATGAGTTCCTGTTGGAGCTGAAGTAGAATACTTCTGCTCATAACTAATATTACCAATTCGTGTAGCAGGATTTTGTGATTGATTAATATCAAGTTTACGTTTAACAGAATCTCCATAAAGCTCTGTACCATAAACTTTTAATGTGTTTTCAATTTCAAGAACCTTGTCTAAAAACTTACCATATGGTTGCTCAGATCGCTCTATAGCAACTTTCATGTATTTGAGCTTCGTACGTGTTTCTCCCATAATATCCTGACAAACTGCAAGTTTAGCTTGTAGTTGAGCAACTTGTTTCTGGAAAGCTACTTTCTCAGCTTTGTTTACAGCAGGCATAGTCGTATTCTTTAAAGCTTTTACAGAAAATTGTTTTGGAGCTACAAGTTGTGTTAATTTGCCATCTTTTAGTAATTCCATTTCTACTGTATATATTCCAGGTTCAATAAGCGTTCCCTCATCTTTAGATGCCCAAGGATTATAGAAAGACGATTTACTTAAATCTACAGGATTTGGTAATGTATATCTTAAGTTCCATTTAAAACGTTGAATACCCTTTTTAGGTTTTCTCAATTCCTTCTTAACTACAGTTCCATTAGCATCTTTAATCGTAAAAACTAGTTTTTGATCATTTTCATTACGTTCTGCTTTGTATTCATCAAAAGATGGATAATTAATAGCTTGGGCTTTTTTAGACTTTCCTTTTTCAAGCTCTCTACGTTGTTCTTCTAATGTTTTATAGTCCTCATCATAGTAATACGTTATCATAGCTTCAGGACCAAGATTTTCTGCAGTGTAGAAGTTATCACCTTGAAATGCTTTTCCAGGTAATCCTAGAGTAGAACTTTGTTCCCAAGACAATGATTCTCTAATTGGATAAATTATTGCCTTTTCACTAATTTCTGAATTCTCTACATCACGTAAAGCAGAATAATCATCTAAGACAAAAAAACCACGTCCAAAGGTTCCTAAAACCAAATCGTTTTCACGTTCCTGTATTGCAATATCTCTAACAGCTATGGTTGGTAATCCAACAGAAAGTTCTTTCCAACGATTACCTTTATTTGGTGAGAAAAAAGCACCATATTCTGTACCACAGAATATTAAATTACGATCTACATGATCTTCTTCTATACTGTAAACACTCCCTTTTGGTAAGTTAGTAGAGATACTTGTCCATGTTTTTCCTTTATCAGAAGACATAAAAATATATGGCTTGAAATCGCCATATTTATGATGATTGAAAGCTGCACATATCACATTTTCATCGTGTTTAGACAAGTATACTGCATTTACATAAGACATCTTAGGAGCGCCATTAATATTAGATACTTTTTGCCATGTATTTCCACCATTTTCAGAAATATGGATTAATCCATCATCTGTTCCTGCAGCTAATAAGTCTTGGTTTAAAGGTGACTCTGAAAAAGCAACAATACTTCCGAATAAAGATGTTGAACCATTCTTCATAACAGCATCTATACTCACTACTCTATCATATACTTTGAGCGTATTTCTATCTATTTGTTGAGATAAATCGTCACTAATGACATCCCAACTATTTCCATAATCGTCAGAACGAAAAACCTTATTTGCAGCAAAATATATACGCCCTGAAGCATGTCTACTAACTACTAATGGTGAGTCCCAATTAAAACGATATGCATCTTCCCCATCTCGTTCTTGTGGTTGTATTCCAACTCGTTCTC
>JABDPN010000020.1 GCA_013042715.1 Flavobacteriaceae bacterium
AGAAGTTGCAGTATGTGTACTTTCATCATAAACGTTATGCGCATAATTGGTTGGCATTTTAGTTCCACCACCATTTGCAACATATTCTTTTATTTTCATCCAGTTAACAGCAGCAATAAAATCTTTATCGTTTTGAGAAGCATTAACTTCCATTAAAGTACTAGCTTCTTCAGTATTATAAGTAGAGAAGAAGAACCAACCGTGAGATTTGTCTCTTCCAGGATGCGATAAATCATAATCGAAACCAGGCATTAAAACTTGGAAATCGATTTCCATATGTCCATGTTCAGGTTCTACAGCAATAAATGTAAGAGCACCTTTAAAGTTTCCTTTATAGTCTTTAATAGGCATATCTCTTTGAGGTACGGGAACAGAAAAACGGGTTCCAGCTACAACATATTCTGTATTTTCAGTAACGAAAGAGGAACTATGGTTACCAGCACTATTAGGTACTTCAATAATCTCAGTAGTTTCAAAAGTAGATAGATCTATTTTTGCTATACGAGGTGTATTGTTACCATTGATAAATACCCAACGACCATCTAATTCACCATTTGTTTGAGAAATATCTGGATGGTGAGAATCATCCCAAGGAATAAATCCATGAGACGTATTTAACATAGGTTTTGTTTCTTCATTAAATCCCCAAGCTTTTTCAGCATCTACTGAAAAAACAGGAATTACTTTAAATAAACGTCCTGATGGTAATCCGTAAACAGCTAGCTGTCCACTAAATCCACCTGATACAAATGCGTAAAAGTCATCATGCTCACCTGGAGCTACATAAACTTTTTCTGCAGCGCTTGAAGTTAACGCTCCATTTGAGCTCTTTGAGCTTGTATTATTACAGCTTGAAACAACAAGAGTAATAACAAATAATGAAGCAAATAATTTAAAAATGTTTTTCATTGTTATGGTTGTTATAATTGATTTATAATTTATTCTTTAACAGGTGGAAGCAATACTTTGTCTATTACATGTACGATGCCATTTCCAGCTTTTACACTTGCAATAATATTAGCACCACCAATTACTGGTTTGCCATCTATAACCTCTACTTTTACATATTGGTTATTAGCTTGCCCTAATTTTGGAAGTTTAGTTAGAATTGTAGTACTTAAATTTCCAGGAGTAACATGATATTTTAAAATATCAGATAAAGTTCCTTTGTTCTCAGGTTTTACTAAATTCTCAACGGTTCCTTCCGGTAATTCAGCAAAAGCTGCATCTGTAGGAGCGAAAACAGTTAATGGCCCAACGTTTACTAGAGCATTTTCTACTTGAGCCGCTTGAACAGCCGCAACAAGAGTTTTGTGGTCTGGAGAACCTATTGCTATTTGTAAACAATTTGGTTTTCCTTCGTCATCTGTAAGAAAGGCTTGACCAGTTCTTTCTTCAATAGTTCCTTTTTCTACGGTCTTTTCAGCCTCATTGTTAGCCTCGTTTTTACAATTAAAAACAAGAAGAACAAAAAGCGCACTAATAAATAATTTGATGTTAGATTTCATATTTCGTTAGTTTAATGTTCTAAAATATTCGAGTACTGCACGAGCTTCTTCTTCTGTGAGATTTTGATTTGCCATTGGAGAACCATTGAATTCCATTAATAAATCTCTGGCTAGTTGGTCGTTTTTAACCATACCTTCTGGATCAAGAATCATATTCATTACCCATTCAGGAGTTCTTCTTTTAAGAATTCCATTAGGAGCAGGTCCAATAAATTTCTTACCTATTTTGTGGCAAGCTGTACACATTTTTTTAAATACATCTGCCCCTTTGGTTACCATTGCTTGGTCTATTTCTGAAGCTAATGTTAGTGACTTAATTGGTCCAATACCTTTGTTGGTTAAATCGATAGTTTCTGAAGGTTTAGTTGTTTTTTTTGCTTCTACCTTCTTTTCTGTTTTTTGCTTTTTAAGTTTTACTTTGGCGTCTTCTTTTTTGTCAGATTCACCACCTCCACAGCTAAAAACAAGTATTACTAGCAGTAGAGTTAATAGTTTTAGTGTTGACTTCATATAATTTGGATTTTACTAATTCAAAAATATAATATGATACAATTATAAAATATGATATAAGTCATAAAAAGGATAAAAAGGTCTTTTTAATCAAAAATGATTTTTTATCAAAATTCCTTATGTTATTTTTTATTTTCTATTTTTGAGCTTCAGAAACTAAATAAATGTTCTCAAATTCATCAAAATACGCAATAAAAGCTGTTTTATATTTAGCCTTAAATTCAAGTAAGGAAAAGAAGATTATGGTTAAAGATATAGCTGAGCCTATTAACGTACCTCAAGCCTATATAGCAAAGCTACTACAAGAATTATCTAGGCAAAATTTAATTTCTTCTACAAAAGGACCTCGAGGAGGATTTTATTTAAGTGAGACCGATAAGCAAATACCTTTGCGAAAAATTATTCATGTAATAGATGGAGAGAGCAGACTAAGTTCATGCTTATTAAGTCTGGAAGATTGCAATGAAGACAAACCGTGTCCTCTTCATAAATCTATGTATCCTCTTAAAACAAAATTATTGGAGAGTTTAGAAAATAAAACGATTGTTGATTTAGCAAAAGATGTAGAAGAAGGTAATTCGTTTTTACCTCTTTAAGTCTTAGAAATAAACTCTAAAAAATGGCATCCAAGCTTCAGAATAAATACTCTTTTGTCTATCGTAAAGTACATCATACCTTACGCCAAAAGTAAAGTTTCCAGTTCGGTAACCTGCTCCTAAAAATAAAGCAGGATACCAATATTTTTCGTCTTCTCTATCGTAGAATTCATCCCATTTTCTTGTTACATGAAGCTCTTCAAATTCTGCAGAAAGTTGTACCGCTCTAATTGGGTTTACTAAGGTAATAACACTTCCTCCTAAAATGGTAGATTTAAAAATATTTTTTCTGTTATAAATAGAACCATTTAAACCTAATCCAAAAGATAAAGTTTCATTGGCTTCATATATTGCACTTGGAGCAATGGTACCGCTAAAATCATTTCCTCTAATACTAAAACCAATTCCGCCACCAAATCTTATATGTTTCCAGAACTCACTTTTTTCAGTTTGAGGTTGGTCCTGAGCATTTAATAGTCCAAAAAATAACGTGCATAAAACACTAAATACTGTAATTTTCAGTCGATTTAATGATTGAATATTCATAATTAGCTAATTTATTATATATATTTAAGTTAAATATAATAAAACGAATTCGTATATAACTAAAAATTGTATTTTTGGCTAAATTTCTTGTAAAAATTAGTCGAGAATAAAAATGGATAAATATTCCTTTTTAAATGCAGCTCATACTGCTTTTTTTGCAGAACTGTATGATCAGTATCTGTTAGATCCAGATAGCGTAGAGCCAAGTTGGAGAGCTTTCTTCCAAGGCTTCGATCTAGGTAATGAGACTTTTGTAGAAAATGGTGAGTTTTCAGAAAAAGATCCAACCCAAGTTCCAGAACATGTTCACAATGAGTTTAAAGTGGTTAAGCTTATTGATGGTTACAGAACCAGAGGACATTTGTTTACTAAAACAAATCCTGTTAGAGAACGCAGAAAATATGAACCAACTCTAGATATTGAAAACTTTGGGTTACATAATAAAGACCTAGAAACAGTATTTAACGCAGGAGAAATTTTAGGAATAGGACCTCAACCACTTCGAGAGATTATCAAGAAATTAGAAGCCATTTATTGCGATTCTATTGGAGTAGAGTACATGTTTATTCGTCAACCCGATGAACGACAATGGATTCAATCAAAAATAAATACCAATAACAATCATCCAGTATTTAATGCTTCTCAAAAAAAGCATATTCTTAAAAAACTAAGCGAGGCAGTAGCTTTCGAGAATTTCTTACATACAAAATATGTAGGACAAAAACGTTTTTCTTTAGAAGGTGGAGAATCTTTAATTCCTGCACTTGATGCTTTAATTGAACGAGCAGCATCTTTTGGTGTAAAAGAATTTGTTATGGGAATGGCTCATAGAGGACGCTTAAACACCTTAACAAATATATTTGGAAAATCGGCTAAAGATATTTTTAGCGAATTTGATGGAAAGGACTACGAGGAAGAAATTTTTGATGGAGACGTAAAATACCATTTAGGATGGACAAGTTATAGAGAAACAGATAATGGGAAGAAAATTAACATCAGTATTGCTCCTAATCCATCACATTTAGAAACTGTTGGAGCTCTAGTAGAAGGAATTACTAGAGCAAAACAGGATTTATTTCATTCTGAAAACTTTAGTGATGTTTTACCAATTATTGTGCATGGTGATGCCGCAATTTCTGGGCAAGGTTTAGTATACGAAGTTGTGCAAATGGCTAAATTAGATGGCTACAAAACCAATGGAACAATTCATATAGTTGTAAATAATCAGGTTGGTTTTACAACTAATTATCTGGATGGTCGCTCTAGTACTTATTGTACAGATGTTGCAAAAGTAACCTTATCTCCTGTGCTACATATTAATGCTGACGATGTTGAAGCTGTAGTTCATGGCGTTTTATTTGCTTTAGATTTTAGAATGCAGTTCAAACGTGATGTGTTTATTGATCTGTTAGGCTATAGAAAATATGGGCATAACGAAGGAGACGAACCACGTTTTACACAACCTAAACTTTACAAAATAATAGCAAAGCATAGCAATCCAAGAGATATCTATGCTAAAAAACTTATAGAGCAAGGTGTAATAAATCAGGATTATTTAAAGAAACTAGATATCGATTATAAGTCTACTCTAGAAGAAGAATTAGATAGCTCCAGAGAAATTGATAAAACTGTAATTACTCCTTTCATGCAAGATGCTTGGAAAGATTACCCAAGAGTAAAGCAAAGGGAGATGTTAAAGACAGTTGATACAACGTATCCATCAGAGAAACTCGAACGCATTGCATCTGTAATTTCTAATTTACCAGAAGATAAAAAGTTTATTAGAAAAATTCAGCGTTTAGTGCAATCAAGAAAGACCATGTTTAATGAGAACAGAATGGATTGGGCAATGGCAGAACATATGGCATATGGTTCATTATTAGAAGAAGGATTTAATGTTAGAATCTCTGGGCAAGATGTAGAACGGGGTACATTCTCTCACAGACATGCAGTAGTAAAAGTAGAAGACAGTGAAGAAGAGGTTATTTTATTAAATAATGTTAGTAAAGAACAAGGTAAATTTTCAATTTACAATTCCTTATTGTCTGAGTATGGTGTTTTAGGTTTTGATTATGGATATGCTATGGCAAGTCCAAAAACCTTAGCAATATGGGAAGCTCAATTTGGAGATTTTAGTAATGGTGCACAAATTATACTCGATCAATATATTTCATCAGCAGAGGACAAGTGGAAAACACCTAACGGTATCGTGTTGCTTTTACCACATGGTTATGAAGGTCAAGGAGCAGAACACTCTTCTGCAAGAATGGAACGTTATCTGCAACTATGTGCTAAAGACAATATGTTTGTAGCAGATTGTACAACTCCAGCAAATTTGTTCCATTTGTTAAGAAGACAGATGAAAGCGCAATACAGAAAACCACTAATTGTATTTACGCCTAAAAGTTTACTACGTCACCCTAAGGTAGTCTCTACTGTAGACGAATTTGCAAATGGTAGTTTTCAGATGCTAATAGATGATAATCAAGCGGATAAAGAAAACATAAAAAGCTTGGTTTTTGTTACTGGTAAATTCTATTATGATTTATTAGAAGAACGGGAACAACTTGGAAGAGATGATGTTGCATTAGTTAGAATAGAACAACTTTTCCCACTACCAATCGATGAGATAAGACAGATTATGTCAAAATATAAAAATGCTAGCGATATTGTTTGGGCTCAAGAAGAACCAAGAAATATGGGTGCTTATGGGCATTTATTAATGTATCTAGAAGAAGCCAGAAACTTAAGAGCAGCAACACGTAGAATGTATAGTGCACCTTCTGCAGGAAGTGCAACAAGAGCTAAAAGGAGACATCAAGAAGTTATCGATTTTGTGTTCGATAAATCAAAAAATAATCAAATTCAAACAACACCAAAATAAATAAAGGAAGCATGATTTTAGAAATGAAAGTTCCTTCTCCAGGAGAATCCATAACCGAAGTTGAAATAGCAGAATGGTTAGTTCAAGATGGAGATTATGTAGAAAAAGATCAAGCAATAGCAGAAGTAGATAGCGATAAAGCGACTCTAGAATTACCTGCAGAAGCAAGTGGAATTATAACACTTAAAGCCGAAGAAGGTGACGCAGTAGAAGTAGGACAAGTGGTTTGTCTTATTGACACTAGCGCAGAAAAACCTGAAGGTCAAGAAATCGAAACTAAAACGGTTTCAGAAACACCTAAAAAAGAAGAAATATCAATAGAATCTATTCCTGTCAACGAAACGTATGCAACAGGAACAGCAAGTCCTGCAGCAAAGAAAATTTTAGCAGAAAAAGGAATAGAGGCTACATCAATTGTTGGAACGGGTAAAGATGGTCGCGTAACCAAAGAAGATGCTGTAAAAGCAGTGCCTTCTATGGGACAACAAGTAGATGTAGAAGGACGAGGTGTAAAGCGTTCAAAGCTTTCTATGTTACGCCGTAAAGTTGCAGAACGCTTAGTCTTAGCTAAGAACGAAACAGCAATGCTTACAACTTTTAACGAGGTTGATATGTCACCAATTTTTGCACTTAGAAAACAATTCAAAGAAACCTTTAAAGAAAAACATGGTGTTAGTTTAGGCTTTATGAGTTTCTTTACATTGGCAGTTGTGCGTGCATTAAAAGAATTTCCGGCAGTTAACTCCATGATAGATGGTAAGGAAATGATTACTTACGATTTTTGCGATATTAGTATTGCAGTATCTGGCCCTAAAGGTTTAATGGTTCCTGTAATTAGAAATGCAGAAAACCTAAGGTTTAGAGGTGTGGAGAGTGAAGTAAAACGTTTAGCAATTCGCGCTCGCGATGGTCAGATAACTGTAGACGAAATGACAGGAGGAACATTCACCATTTCAAATGGTGGCGTTTTTGGAAGTATGTTATCGACACCAATTATAAATCCTCCACAAAGTGGAATTTTAGGTATGCATAACATTGTAGAACGTCCTGTTGCTATAGATGGTAAAGTAGAAATAAGACCAATTATGTATGTGGCATTATCTTACGACCATAGAATTATTGATGGTAGAGAGAGTGTAGGGTTTTTAGTTGCTGTTAAAGAAGCACTAGAAAATCCTATAGAACTGTTAATGGATAATAATGTAGAGAAAGCATTAGAACTATAACTCAAAAAAAGCCTTGAATTTTATACAAAATCCAAGGCTTTTATAACTTCCCCAATTGCTAATTAATAGCTCTATAAATATAAGATAAATTTATGGTTTTTACAATACGTAATTATACGTATTTTTTTAATTAGGGTTCTTTACGATAGCTTTAAGTATAAATACTTTTTCTGATAATCTATTACTGCTTCACCCTTTTTTAGAATATCTGCACCAATAATACCATCTACAGGTTTTGCATTATGCTCAATTAAAGCAGTATTAACATGAGTTAAATCAAAAATTACAAGCGCTAGTTTGTTATAGTTCCACTTACCTAAAGTAATTGTGTTTTTTTGCGAGAGCATAGTCTTCATATCTGAGGATCCAGCTCCAGTAGCTTTTATTTTAGAGTCTTCAGTTGCGAGTTTAAATTTTTCAACAACATTGAAACCAATACAAGAACTTGAAGCTCCAGTATCCAAAATAAACAAACCTTTTACACCATTAATTTTCCCAATAATTTCAAAATGATTGGTTTTAGTAAAGTGTAGTTTAATCTTTGTAAAGTTTTTATCTAGAAGAAATTGCTGAAGACTTCTCATTAAAAAAATAGTTTTTCCTATAATTAGTTATGTTTTGCAAGCTAATCATAACTGAATCAATTAAAAAATAGTCATTAAAGAAATTAGATTAACAATAAAAAATCAGCTTGTTGAAGCTGACTTTTTTACTTTTGTGCTATGATTATTACAGACACGCATACACATTTATATAGTGAAGCTTTTAACGAAGATAGACATGATGTTATTAAAAAAGCAATAGAACAAGGTGTAAAACGCTTTTTTGTACCAGCAATAGATTCAACCTATACTAAAGCTATGCTACAACTGGAAAAAGATTTTCCAGAAAACACCTTTTTAATGATGGGTTTGCATCCAACTCATGTTAAAGAAAACTACAAAGATGAGTTGAAACATGTAAAAGGCATGCTTGCTCAAAGACCATTTGTAGCTATTGGTGAAATTGGAATTGATTTGTATTGGGACAAGTCCACTTTACAAATTCAACAAGATGCATTTAGGAGACAAATACAATTAGCTAAACAATACAAATTGCCAATTGTTATACATTGTCGTGAATCTTTTGATGAAATATTTGAAATCCTTGAAGAAGAAAAAGGAGATGATTTATTCGGGATATTTCATTGTTTTACGGGAACATTAGAACAAGCTCAACAGGCTATTTCATACAACATGAAACTGGGTGTTGGAGGCGTTGTAACGTTTAAAAATGGAAAAATTGATAAGTTTTTAAATCAAATAGACTTACAACATATTGTTTTAGAAACTGATGCGCCATATTTAGCGCCAACACCTTACAGAGGAAAACGAAACGAGAGCCTATACATTTTAAATGTTTTAAATAAAATGTCTGAAATTTATGGCGAAACTCAAGAAAAAATTGCCGAAATTACAACTGCAAATTCTAAAGAAGTTTTTAAAGTATAAATGAAAAAGCCAAATATTCTTCTAATATATACAGGTGGAACAATTGGGATGATTAAAGACCCAAAAACAAAGGCGCTTCGTGCATTCGATTTTGGACATTTAATTGAGAAAATACCGGAGTTAAATCTTTTGGACTGCCATATTAATACCACTTCTTTTGAAAACCCAATTGACTCATCCAACATGAATACAGAGCATTGGGTAAAATGCGCAGAAATAATAGAAGATAATTATAAAGATTTTGATGGATTTGTTGTGCTTCATGGAAGTGACACCATGAGCTATACAGCTTCAGCATTAAGCTTTATGTTAGAAGAATTAAATAAGCCTGTTGTATTAACAGGATCTCAATTACCTATCGGTGACTTAAGAACAGATGCCAAAGAAAATCTAATTACTGCTATTCAGATTGCATCACTAACAGAAAAAGGGAAACCAGTAATTCAAGAAGTTACATTGTATTTTGAATACAAACTATACAGAGGCAACAGAACAACAAAAATTAATGCTGAACATTTTGAAGCATTTACATCTTTAAACTATCCAGAGTTAATAGAATCAGGAGTACATCTTAATATAAATAGAGATGTGTTATACAAACCTTTAGCCAAGAAAAAACTTAGAGTCCACAAAGTGCTTAACACAAATGTTGTTATTTTAAAACTATTTCCAGGAATTTCAGAATCCATATTACGCTCTATTTTAGAATCTGAAAACCTGCAAGGCATAGTTCTAGAAACTTATGGCGCAGGAAATACAAGTGATGAAAAATGGTTTGTAGATCTTTTAAAAGTAGCAATCAAAAAAGGTATTCATATTATTAACGTAACACAATGCTCAGGTGGAAGTGTTTTAATGGGACAATATCAATCCAGTGCTCAATTAAAAAAAATAGGTGTAATTTCTGGCAAGGACATAACAACAGAAGCTGCTATTACCAAGTTGATGTATTTGTTAAGCTTAAACTTATCTAAAAAATCTTTCAAAAATGTGTTTCAAACTGCAATTAGAGGAGAAATAACATAAAAATTAACCTCAAAAATTTCAGTGTTTAATCTTTTTTTTGTTATTTGCTCGACCGTAATTCGCAAAGAATTTTAGAGAGGTGGCCGAGTGGTCGAAGGCGCACGCCTGGAAAGTGTGTATACGCCAAAAGCGTATCGAGGGTTCGAATCCCTTCCTCTCTGCGAAAGAATTTTGTTAAAAAAAATCTTTTGTAACAATAAAAAGAGTGATTTAGGTTAAACCTTTTGGGAATCCTTATCCTCTGTATGATTTTTTGACGTTTAATTACATTTTTTTTTTATCTTTAACACTTTAACTAATAAAATTAAGATCAGAACAATGAAAAGATTATTTTCTATTCTAGCCATCGCAGGTTTAATGGCATTCGGAACAGCTAATGCTAAGACAAACGCGAACACAATTTCAATTGTAGACACAATTGTTTCAGTCCAAGAAGAAGGTGCAGCACTAGAAGAAGCAGCTGCTTCTGAAGACGTTGGATTCCATCAAGAATTAAAAAAGAGATTTATTGAAGGTGGCCCAGGATTTATGGGTATTGTATTATTATGTTTAATTCTAGGTTTAGCGATAGCTATAGAAAGAATTATCTTTTTAAACCTTTCAACTACAAACTCTAAGAAATTAACTCGTAATGTAGAAGAAGC
>JABDPN010000028.1 GCA_013042715.1 Flavobacteriaceae bacterium
ATGCAACTTCCTCAGGAATTGGGTTAGTACTGTAAGTATATCCTACACGTAATGGTAATTTATCAACTCCTTTATATTGAAAACCTGCAGATAAAATAGAAATGTTTTCCCATCCAAATCCAGCTACTGATGCCGTTTGAGTCCAACCTGTTTTTTCAAAACCTTCAGTGTTTTCGTAATCTACCATTCTATAATCTAATGCTAAATCAATAACATCATTAGAATAACCTAGACCAAAAGACAAAATTGCTGGATAATCCATTTCGAATTCATTTTTAGCAGTAGAATTATCCAAATAAGTATTATCAAATTCAAATTTGCTAAATTTTTGAGTTGTTTTATAAGATGCCCCAGCTTTAAATCCAGAACCAGAATCGTAAAATAATCCAAATTGCGCTCCAAATCCAGTAGCTGTTGCTTTATCAGTTGAAGGATATCCAGCAGCTGTAGGATTAGCAGTTGGGTTAGGTGCTAATTCTAATGTAGCATAATTAAAAGTTGGCTCAACACCTATTGAGAATTTATCAGATAATTCATATGCCCAAGTACCACCAATTTGTAATAATATATAATCGGATTCAATATGTCCAAATCCTCCCATACTCTGAGGCATATTAATTGGATTTGTCATGCTTTCAGGAAAAGTAACACCAAAACCACTGATACCAAAAGCAGAGGCACCAAAGGTGTGTTTACTGTCTTCTTTTCCCCAAACCATTGCTAAGGCTGGCATAGGAGAAACACCTCTGTCATCCTCAGTATTTCCACTAAAGAAATTTCCTGTAGGTTGTCCCATACTATCAAATTCTGGAACTGTTGAATATAATTCTGGAGAAGAAAAGAATAAACCTAAATCGAATTTAATAATCTTATCATCGAAAGTTGAAATTGCAGCTGGATTCCATTGCATAGCTCCAGAAATATCAAGCGGCTGACCAGTAGCTGCTCCACCCATTGACATATTAACTGCACCTACACCTTGCATGATATGTCCTGCTTGAGCATAGATAATTGTTGAAAATAATAAGGCAAAAACCTTTAAAAAAGTTGTTTTCATAATATTTAATTTGATTGTTTTTAAATTGTTAAATCTAATATAAAATAAAAAAATGCTATTAATTGTTAGATTATATACAAATTTATATTGCTAGAGAGTCTAAAATTATGACAAAAATCACTTTATTTGCTTATGTAACTTAAGTTACTTAAGCAACTCATTTAGACATTATGTTATACAACATTAAACATTTAGCTTTCTATTTTTTATTAGCTACAATATCTTTTTCATGTACTGAAAAGCATAGAGACAAAATTAAAATTTCACCTATTTCTCACGCTACTTTTATTCTTGAACATGGCAATGAAATAATTTATATTGATCCTGTTGGTGGAAAAATTGCTTTTGATGGAAAAAAATCTCCTACACTGGTTTTAATAACTGATATTCATGGAGATCATTTTAATAATGAAACATTGTTAAACCTTAGTTTACAAAATACTCCTATAGTATTGCCTAAAGCTGTAAGTGAAAAACTCGATACGAGGTTATATACAAATACTATTGTTTTAAACAACAATGAATCTCACAAAATAAATGAAAGCCTTTCTATTGAAGCCATTCCAATGTACAATCTCAGAGAGGAAGCTCTTAAATTTCATCCAAAAGGTCGAGGTAATGGTTATGTTTTAACTCTAGGTGGTAAACGTATTTATATCTCTGGAGATACTGAAGATATAGAAGAAATGCGAAACCTTGAAAACATAGATATCGCATTTGTGTGTATGAACCTACCATATACAATGCCTGTAAAAAGCGCAGCAAATGCTGTTCTAGATTTTAAACCTAAAAAAGTTTATCCGTATCATTACAGAGGAAAAAATGGATTAAGCGATGTTGCATTATTTAAAAAAATAGTAACAGATGCTAATACAGCAATAGAAGTTGTACAGTTTAATTGGTATAAATAATAAAAAGAAGAATTAATTTAAAATTTATTATTTTTAGCTGATTTCTTTAGAATTATAATTATGACTTTATATATAAATTTAATATTAAACTTTCTATCTATTAATTTAGCTTTTGGCTTTATACAGATATTATTAATAATTGCAATTGTATTCGCAATATTAATTTTATTAGCTGTATTAAAATCAATTAAATTAAATAAAGAAAGTAAACGTTTAAGCGAAATTTCTAAAAAAGAAACTGAAGAAAAACAATACCAAGATTTTACAGAAGGTCACTTATACCAAAATAATAATAAATAAATCCACTTTTTTATCTAATCAATTTTTTGTACTTAATACGTTTTGGCATTAAATCACCACCAAGACGTTTCTTTTTATTCTCTTCGTAATCACTAAAACCACCTTCAAAGAAATAGACTTGAGAATCGCCTTCAAAAGCAAGGATATGTGTACAAATTCTATCCAGAAACCATCTATCGTGAGATATAACTACTGCACAACCTGCAAAGTTGTCTAAACCTTCTTCCAGCGCGCGTAAGGTATTGACATCAAGATCGTTAGTTGGCTCATCTAATAAAAGGACATTACCTTCTTCTTTAAGTGTCATAGCCAAATGCAATCTATTACGTTCTCCTCCAGAGAGTTTTGATACTTTTTTATTCTGTTCACTTCCAGAAAAGTTAAAACGACTTAAATACGCTCTTGAATTAACCTGACGTCCTCCCATCATTATCAATTCTTGTTCGTCACTAAAATTTTGCCAAATAGTTTTCTCTTGATCTATATTAGAATGCGACTGGTCTACATAAGCAATTTTGGCAGTTTCTCCTACTTTAAATTCACCTTTATCAGGAGTTTCTTCTCCCATAATCATTCTAAAAATTGTGGTTTTTCCTGCTCCATTAGGACCAATAATTCCTACAATTCCTGCTTGGGGTAATTTAAAGTTTAAGTCTTCATATAATAACTTATCATCATAGGCTTTACTTACACCAATTGCCTGAATTACATTAACACCTAAACGTGGACCATTTGGTATATAAATTTCCAGTTTTTCGTCAAGTTGTTTTTGGTCTTGACTCATTAACTTATCGTAATTTTTTAAACGCGCCTTTTGTTTGGTTTGACGTCCTTTTGCACCTTGTCTCACCCATTCCAGCTCACGTTCTAACGTTTTTTGACGCTTTGAGGCCGCTTTACCTTCC
>JABDPN010000034.1 GCA_013042715.1 Flavobacteriaceae bacterium
GCAATTACCTTTTACACAAGATAATTCAAGACAAGCTGTTTATGCTTTTAGTGGCGATGTATATAGAGGTTTAGATGCGTATACAATTCCAACAGAAAAAATAGAAAAACTTCAAGATACGGTTAGAATAATATCTGGACTCTATGGTATTTTAAAACCCTTAGATCTTGTTCAACCTTATCGTTTAGAAATGGGAACTAAGTTTCCAGTAGGTAAGAATAAGAATTTATATGAATTCTGGAAGAAAAAAGTTACCCAAACTTTAAATGAAGAACTTCAAGATAACGAGTTATTTTTAAATCTAGCTAGCAACGAATATTTTAAAGCTATTGATGTAAAAGCTTTAAAAGTACCTGTTGTAAATGTTACGTTTTTACAATTTAAAGAAGGTAAATTTAAGAATATTGCTATATTCTCTAAACTTGCAAGAGGCTTAATGACTCGATATATTATTAATACAGATTCTAAAACTGTTGAGGATATTAAAGGATTTAATTACGAGAATTACAGTTTTGATATTAATCAATCTTCAGAAAATAATTTAGTGTTTACACGTTAATTATGAGTGATAAAAAACCAGTTTGGTCTTTACAAAATAGTATTAGGACGGAAGAAGAGCGTAATGTATTTAAGCCAACTGGAAAAAAACCTAAAGACAAATTAGTTTCCTATATTTTTTCGACAATACTTGTTGTGTTAGTTTCAAGTTTTGCATTAACTTTTTTACAGACTAAACAAGCTGAAATATGCTTTACGTCAAACTTTTGTTTTAATTCTAAGGATGATATATTGCTTTACACTATTTATGTGTTTTTAAACATAATAATAGTAGTGCTAGCCATATTGGCAGCATATTTAATAGGCAGAAAATTGGGTAATATTATTAAAAGATAATAGACGTATTATCTTACTTTTTTGCTTTTGATTTAGCTTTTGCTTTTGTTTTTTTAGTTGGTTTAACTATGGTTTTCTTTTTCTTCTTTGGACGTCTTACACCATAAGATCCAATAGTTATTTTTCCACGTTTAGATTTTTTATCTCCTTTTCCCATTTGAATATGTTTTTTTGAGATTAATACTTAAAAATACTAAATTTTTGAAATTAAAGTCAGTAGATTTGAATTTAATATGTTTCAGCATAAGCATCCATATCAACCTTTTATTAAAGAGAATACAACAAAATTAATAGTTGGCACATTACCTCCACCACGCTTTTCTACTGGTCAATTGTTAGATAGAGATGTCGATTTTTGTTATGGGAGTTATTATAATAGTTTGTGGTTGTACATAGATAATATTCATAATTTAAACTTGAAATACGATAATTCTCTTGAAGCTATTGAGCAACGCAAACAATTTTTAGTAAAAGAAAAAATTGGTATTTGTGATATTGTTGAAAGTTGCGATCGTAAGAAAATTGATGCGTCAGATTTAGGTATGACGAATATTAAGCTAAGAGATATTATTGGATATCTAGTAGAATATACATCAATTAATACCTTATTGTTTACTGGAGGAAATAGTAAAAATGGCCCTGAATATTTCTTTAGAAAACATATTAAAGATTATGGAATAAAACTAGAGCGTGTATCAAATGAAATTCCAAGAATCCATCAGTTTCATATAAGTAAGAGAAATATTAAAACAGTGTCGCTAACTTCTGCATCTGGTAGTGCTAATAGAGCAATAGGTAGTATGCCTTTATATAAGCAATTAAAAGCAAAAAACTTGAATTTTTCTACTTTTGATTTTAGACTAATGCAGTATCGTGAGTTTTTTTAAGGTAATAAAAAAGCCAAAAACAATTAAGTTTTGGCTTTCTATCTCTTAAGTAATTAGATGTTATTCAATAACTTTCCCAATTTCTTCAATTTCTTCAGCACTACCTTTTGGATCAGGGCCATATTGGTTAGAACCAGCATCACCTTCAGTCACCATAAGTACAAGTAACCATATTCCACCAATAAATGGGATAAATGAAACTAGTATCATCCAACCACTTTTATTAATATCGTGAAGACGTCTTACAACTACAGCCAATCCAGGGATTAATATAGCTAATGCATAGATAAAATATAATACTATACCAATAGACGAATCCATTTGTAACATTAAAAAAATTGCTAAAATATACAAAGGAATTAAAATGAGAACATTAAAAAGTGTAAACATCCAGTACTCTTTTCGTCTTGCTCTACCTTCAAAATTTGCATAGTTATCACGAACTACTTTTAAATACCATTCCATAAAATGTTGTTTTATTTAATTATAATTAGTTAAAGAAGCCCAAAGATAGTATTATTGATTAATGCTGCAAATAGAAATATTAGTAATTCTTGGTATTAAAATTGAAAAATATGACTTTAGTCTGCCAAGAAAAAACTAAAGAATATGGTATAATTTTTATACCTTTATTAGAAGTAATTATGCAAAAATGAAACCTTTAAAAATTAGTATTGTATTAGTATTTATTCTTTTTTCATTATCAGTTATGTGTCAAACTGTATTAAGAGGAAAGGTAACTAATAACAAAGGTGAAGCAGTCTCAAATACATTAGTGTTTTTAGATTCCGTTAAAACTAATGTTGTATCTAATGCTAATGGGTATTTTAGAGTAAAAGTACCTGAAGGCACAAAAAAGATTACTCTGTTTGCACCTAAGTATGGATTTATGTCTTTAGATTATGCTGAAGAAAAAAAAGTAAGTTTTGTTTTTATTGAAACATTAGAAGAGAAAAAAGATACACAAGTGCTTATTGGTTATGGTTCAGAGGAGAAAAAAAATATTACAACAACTGTTAATACACTTAATGTAAAAGATGATAAAAACGCTATGATTTTTAGCGACATTTTTGATTATTTAAGAGGGCGTGTTGCTGGAGTAAAAGTTACTAGTTCAAATCAAGTCTATATAAGAGGTGTTAGTTCTTTTAACCTTTCTAATGAACCTCTGTTTGTTGTTGATGGTGTTATTGTTAATAGCATAACCCATATATTACCGATAGAAGTCGACAAAATAAGTGTGTTAAAAGGTGCTAGTGCATCAATTTATGGTTCTAGAGGAGCAAATGGTGTTATTGAGATAACTACAAAGCATCAGTAAATAATATTATCCAGAATTCTATTCATATTATCTTCCATCATACTAAATCTTTTGTCAGTTAAGAATACTTCTTGCATTTCTTTTCTTAATTGATTTAATTCTAATGGAGAAAAATCATGCAACTGAACGTTTTCATCAATTTTTTCAAAGCTTTCATCCTCATTATCATCACAAAACTCATTGTATATTTTTTCAAAGGTTTTGGAATCAGTTTTTGATTTAATTAATTGAATTTCATCCTCACTTTTTTCAGAATCTGCATTTGCACATAGCAGTAGAATATATATTTTCAATTCTTCTTTTGTCCAGGGGTTTATTTTTGCAGTCATTTTGATTTTTACCTGATTTGATTAATACTTAAAAGCTTGTTTACTAATTTAGTCTTTTTTTGACAAGCTATCAAAAAAATGGGTTTTGAAACATATTCAAAACCCAAATAAAATTTGTAACAAGTATTTTAGTGATTTTAACCTTCGCTAGTCATGATAAATAAAGGATTCATTTCAAAACTATGATAGAATGGTCTCAATCTTTTGGTATTGTAAAATTTTTCGATATTTACCAATTTAGATTCTCCAACAACTACGTCTATTGGCACATTATCATAACGTCCATTTTTTAGAACTACCAAACGACCATGAACACCTTTTAAAATTAAATCCAATGCAAGGTTACCAAATGCCATAGGTACAATCGAATCGACTGCATCTGGGTCACCACCTCGTACTAAATAACCTAATTTTTGGTTGATTACATTAATACGTTTTCCATTGTTAAATT
The DNA here is from genome assembly GCA_013042715.1 of Flavobacteriaceae bacterium. Taxonomy (GTDB): domain Bacteria; phylum Bacteroidota; class Bacteroidia; order Flavobacteriales; family Flavobacteriaceae; genus Site-B15. The sequence continues at coordinate 3,883 of JABDPN010000034.1, forward strand.
GAGGGGAAAGTTCTTTAAGTTTGTCTGAAACCAATTCACCAATACCACCTAATTTTGCATGGCCAAATTGATCTTTCTCTTGATTTTTGAATACCATTTCTCCTCCTTCAAACATGGCACCTTCAGAAACAAGTACAACAGAATATCTACTTGGGTTTTCCATTCTATCTTGAACTAAATGCTCTGTTAAATCATTAATGTCAAATTTATATTCAGGAATCACACATCTATTAGCTGCACCTGCCATTGTAGGTAACATTGCTGTAAACCCAGCATAACGTCCAAATACCTCTAAGACTAAGAATCTTTCGTGAGAGCCTGCAGAAGTACGTAGAGTATTGGTCATATTTATTGTACGTGTAATACAGGTGCTAAATCCTATACAATAATCTGTTCCAGGTACATCGTTATCCATTGTTTTAGGAATAGCAACAACTTTTACACCTTCTTGATATAAACGGACACCATAGCTTAAAGTATCATCTCCACCAATTGGAATTAAATAATCAACACCTAAATAGTTTAAATTATCCAAAACTACTTTTGTCATGTCATTTACATCCTTGTTGTAAGTGTCTTTATGATGTTCTGGAACACTTCCTTTTGGTAAATGGCTAGGTCTAGTTCTAGAACTATGTAAGAATGTTCCTCCAGTACGTCCTGCTTTATTTACAATAGTTGAAGTAAGTTCGATGAAATTATTACTGTTATCGTACTTTGGATCTTGAACCATTTCTACAATTCCTGCCCAACCTCTTCTTAGTCCAATAACTCTGTATCCTTCTCTTCTAGCTCTAATTGTAATTGCTCTTATAGCTGGATTTAATCCAGGAACATCACCACCACCAGTTAAAATTGCAATGGTTCCTTTTATTTTTTTTGCCATATCAAATATGTTTTATTGATTAGAATTAAACGTAAAATTAGCCTTATAAAAAGGCCAAACTAAAGATACTAAAAAGTTTTTTAAAGTACTCTCAAGAATTGCATTATAAAAACAATTTTATTTAGAAGAAAAGTTAATTGTTAAAGACGTCTATCGCAGGAAGAATTTTACCATCAAAATCAAATAGAGTTTGGTTTTCCCAGTTAGAACCATTTGTAGCTTGATCGCCTCTGTAGGCAGTCCATTCTGGAGCCCAATAACAAAATCCAATACTTTCAGTATCTATACAAATTTGATTAATAGCTTCTAAGAATTCCTTTTGTCCTTGTGGTGTAGCAGGAAAATCTGGTATTAATTGGTCTTCCAAACCCACAATATTATTAGTCCAGTCGTTCCAACCCAATGTGAAAGGATAAGCAACTTCAGCAATGACCAGGTCTTTTTGCATATTAGATTTTAATGATAATATCATATTTTTAAGACTATTTAAGTCTTTTCCATGCCAGGATGGATAATAGGAAATTGCGATAATATCATAATCTAAATCAGATAATGAATTAAAAAAACCGTAAGCATTAGAATATCCAGCATAATGAATCATACTTTTTGTAATTGTAGAATGATCTTTCACAGCTTGTAGTCCTTCGTTTAAAAGTGCTTTAAACTGCTCAGGATAATCATATCTATTACCTTCTGGAAATATAAAACCTGGATTTATTTCATTTCCAATTTGGATATAATCAGGCTGAATTTCAGTTACAATTTTTTTTGTGTAAGAATAAACACTGTCTTTAAGTGTATTAAATGATATATTTTCCCATTGTTGTGGTTTTATTTGATGTCCTGGATCTGCCCAAGTATCAGAATAATGTACAGTTAACCAAACTTTTAAACCATTATTTCTTGCTCTTTGAGAAAATGCTTTAACTTCTTCAAAAGACGAACGAATGGAGTTTGGTTTTTTCCATAATCGTATTCTTACCACATTAAGCCCATTATTTTTAAGGATAGTTAATACATCTTGCGATTGGTTATTAGCATTATAGTAGAAGTAATTTGTATCTTCAATTTCAGGTAAAAATGAAATGTCTGCACCTTTTAAGAATTCGTTTTGAGGTTCTGGATTAATATTATTTGGATTTGAATCATCAGAATTTGAACAAGAAAATATAATGAAGACTACTAATAAAATTCTATACATTAACCTAAAATTGTTTTTACAAAGCTATCTATTTTAGTAACACCATGTTTATTTAAATGCTTAATAAATGCACTTCCAATAATAGCACCTTGAGCATATTGCGTTGCTTGACTAAATGTTTCGTAATTACTGATGCCAAAACCAACAATTTGAGGATTTTTAAGGCTCATTTCTGCAATTCGCTTAAAATAGTGAGTTTGCTCTTCACCAAATCCTGATTGCGCCCCAGTTGTGCTTGCAGAACTTACCATGTAAATAAATCCATTAGAAACTGAATCAATATATCTAATACGCTCATCGCTAGTTTGTGGTGTTATTAATAATACATTGATTAGTCCAAATTTTTCAAAAGTGGATTTATATTGGTCATGGTAGACATCAACTGGTAAATCTGGAATAATGAGTCCATCAATACCAATTTCCTGACATTTTTTACAAAAAGCTTCAACTCCATATTGCAACAATGGATTAAAGTATCCCATGATTATTAAAGGAATATTAACTGTTTGTCTGATGTCTTTTAATTGACTAAACAGGATTTCGGTGGTCATTCCATTTCTTAAGGCTTGAGTAGAACTTGCTTGAATAGTTGGTCCATCAGCCAATGGGTCGCTGAATGGTAAACCTATTTCTATCATATCAACTCCACTTTTTTCAAGATTTTGGATGGTGGTAACCGTATCATTCAAAATAGGGAAACCAGCTGTAAAATATATAGATAATAGTTTTTTGTCTTCTTGTAATTTTTGTTGAATTCTGTTCATTATAATTTAAAATAATCAATATAATTCTGTAAATCTTTATCTCCACGACCAGATAAGCTTATCACTACAATATCTTCAGGATTAAATTTTTTTTGATTAAAAATTGCCAAGGCATGACTTGTCTCTATGGCAGGAATAATACCTTCAAGTTGCGCAAGTTCCAGTCCGGAAGTCATAGCTTCATCGTCTGTGGCAGAATAAAATTCACCTCTTCCAGATTTAAATAAATGGGCTTGCATTGGTCCAACTCCAGGATAATCCAAACCAGCTGAAATGGAATATGGTTCAGTAATTTGACCATCTTTGGTTTGCATCAACAACGTTTTGCAACCATGAATAATGCCTTCTTTTCCTAAAACAGAAGTTGCAGCACTTTCTCCAGAGTGAATACCTTTCCCAGCTGCTTCTATGGCAATGATGCCAACGTCTTCGTTACCTAAAAAATGATAGTATGTTCCTGCTGCATTACTGCCTCCACCAATACAGGCCACAACATAATCAGGATTTTCACGACCTTCTTTATCCTTTAATTGCCATTTAATCTCTTCTGAAATAACCGATTGAAACCTTGTAACCATGTCAGGATAAGGATGAGGTCCAATAGCAGAACCTATTATATAATGTGTATCAACAGGATTATTAATCCAATCTCGAATGGCTTCGTTGGTTGCATCTTTAAGGGTTCGACTTCCCGATAAAGCAGGACGAACTTCGGCTCCAAGCATTTTCATTCTGGCAACATTAGGTGCTTGACGAGCAATATCTATTTCTCCCATGTAAACAATACATTCTAATCCCATTAATGCGCAAACTGTTGCAGTAGCTACACCATGTTGTCCTGCTCCAGTCTCTGCAATAATTCGGTGTTTACCCAATCTTTTAGCCATAAGAATCTGTCCAATGGTGTTGTTGATTTTATGCGCTCCAGTATGGTTTAAATCTTCTCGTTTCAGATAGATTTTAGTGTTATATTTTTCTGATAATCGTTTGGCAAAATAGAGAGGAGAAGGACGTCCAACATAATCCTTAAGTAATTGCTTGAACTCTTTTTTAAATTCTGGTTCTGCCATCACTTTTAAATAATTTTGGCGTAACTCTTCTACATTTGGATATAGCATTTCTGGAATGAAAGCACCTCCAAACTCTCCATAATATCCTTTTTCGCTGACGTTATAACTCATAATTGAGATTTAAATTCTTTTACTTTTTTAATATTTTTTAATCCTGGTTCAATTTCAAATTTGCTATTGATATCAATTGTATAACAGTATTTTGAAACGTCACTTTTTTTGAATTCCATTATTTTATCTATTTCATCCAACCCAATACCACCACTTAAAAAGAAAGGTTTTGAAGACGGATATTTGATTAATGCATTCCAGTTGAATGTGTAACCATTTCCTCCCGGAAGCTTGCCTTTTGTATCAAAAAGGAAGAAATCACAAACTGCTTCATATGCCTCTAAAACCGAAAAGTCAAATTCATTCTTAATCGAAAACACCTTAATGACTTCAATTCCTGAAGATTTTAGAATTCTACACATTTCAGTTGATTCATGTCCATGTAATTGTACCGCATCTAATTTATATTTTTCAATTTGACGAGATACATATTCAATTTTCTCATCGACGAAAACTCCAACTTTTTTTATTGAATCTGAAATATTAGGAATTTCATCTTCAAAATTCCTTGGTGATGGCTCATGAAATATAAATCCAAGATAATCTGGTTGCAATGCTGCAACTTCTAAAATGTTATCTTGATATTTCATTCCACAGACCTTTAATTTCATAATTTTAGTTCTTTAATGAATTCATTTGCACATTTTCCGGGATTATCAGTTTTCATAAAATTCTCACCTATTAAAAAGCCTTTATAGCCAAAAGGTTTTAATTCTTTAATAGCCTCAACAGAACTAATTCCACTTTCAGAGACCTTTACAAAGTCATTCGGAATCAATTTACTTAATACTTTACTGGTTTCTAAACTAACATCAAAGGTTTTTAAGTTTCTATTATTTACTCCAAGCATATCCAATGAAGGCATAATAGATTTATGTAACTCCTCTTCATTATGGACTTCTAATAATACATTTAGTTTTAAACTTTTAGCCAGTTCAGAAAATTGTTTGATTTCATTTCTTGTTAAGATTGCAGCTATCAACAAAATGACATCTGCTCCATGCGCTTTGGCTTCCAAAATTTGATAGTCATCTATTATAAATTCTTTTCTTAAAAGTGGAAGATTACAGCTTGCTCTAGCAATAATTAAATCATCTAACGAGCCTCCAAAATATTTACCATCAGTTAAAACAGACATGCCACATACACCAGCTTTTTCATAGCCTTGAGCAACATCTTGAACATTTAATTTGTGATTGATAACTGATTTGGATGGCGAACGTCTTTTATGTTCTGCAATGATTCCTGATTTACTACTTCTTAAGTTTTGAGCAAGCGAAATGGTTTCTCTTTCAAATAAAACAGATTGTTCCAATTGAGAAATCGGAATTAAACTTTTGCGAAGCTTGACTTCTTTCAATTTGTCCGCTGTTATTTTATCTAAAATGTTCATTTGCTTAATTCAATTAAAGTG
>JABDPN010000045.1 GCA_013042715.1 Flavobacteriaceae bacterium
GAATTAAAACCTTCAGAATCTGAAATAGAAGATTTATTATTTGCTTCAAAAATATGTAAACACACAAAATCAAATACAATTGTATTAGCAAAAAACAAGCAACTTTGTGCAAGTGGAACTGGTCAAACTAGTCGTGTAGATGCTTTAAACCAAGCTATACATAAAGCAACGTCTTTTAACTTTGATTTACAAGGAGCAGTAATGGCAAGCGATGCGTTTTTTCCTTTTCCAGATTGCGTTGAAATTGCAGACAAAGCTGGCATTACTTCAGTAATACAACCTGGAGGATCTATTAAAGACCAATTAAGCATTGACTATTGTAATGACAATAAGATGGCAATGGTATTTACAGGAACACGACATTTTAAACATTAAAAAATGTACTTTTATAACATCTAATTACAAAATTGTATCGTATATTTTAGTACATTTACAGTTATTCGAAAATAATTAACAACCCTCATAATAACTTTAATAGCACATGGGATTTTTTGATTTCTTAACAGAAGAAATTGCAATAGACTTAGGTACAGCAAATACACTAATTATTCATAATGATAAAGTAGTGGTGGATAGTCCATCTATAGTGGCAAGAGACAGAATTACAGGTAAAATTATTGCTGTTGGTAAAGAAGCCAGTTTAATGCAAGGAAAAACCCATGAGAATATTAAAACCATTAGACCATTAAAAGATGGTGTTATTGCAGATTTTGACGCTAGTGAACAAATGATGAGTATGTTTATTAAAAACATTCCTGCGTTAAAGAAAAAGCTCTTCACTCCTGCTCTTAAAATGGTTATTTGTATTCCTTCTGGAATTACTGAAGTTGAGATGCGAGCTGTAAAAGAATCTGCAGAACGTGTTAATGGTAAAGAGGTTTATCTAATTCATGAGCCAATGGCTGCAGCAATTGGTATTGGTGTAGATATTATGCAACCTAAAGGAAATATGATTGTGGATATTGGTGGAGGAACAACAGAAATTGCAGTAATTGCTCTTGGAGGAATTGTATGTGACAAGTCTGTTAAAGTTGCTGGGGATGTCTTTACTCAAGATATAATTTATTACATGAGAACCCAACATAACCTTTATGTTGGAGATAGAACTGCAGAAAAGATTAAAATTCAAATTGGGGCTGCTACAGAAGATTTAGAGTTACCTCCAGAAGAAATGAGTGTTCAAGGTCGAGACTTATTAACTGGAAAACCTAAACAAGTCCAAATTACTTACAGAGAAATAGCAAAAGCACTAGACAAATCTATTTTAAGGGTTGAAGACTCTGTGATGGAAACCTTATCTAAAACTCCTCCAGAATTAGCTGCAGACATTTACAATACTGGGATTTATCTTGCTGGTGGTGGTTCTATGCTTAGAGGACTTGATAAGAGGCTTTCTCAAAAAACAGATTTACCTGTTTATATTGCTGAAGATCCTTTACGTGCCGTTGTGAGAGGAACAGGAATTGTCCTAAAAAATCTTAATAAATACAAAAGTGTATTGATTAAATAGAAACTAATTCATGCAACAAATTGTAAATTTCTTAATAAGAAACAAGGTATTCCTTTTGTTCTTGTTGCTGTTTTGTGTTTCGATTTTTTTTACCATTCAATCGCATAATTATCATAAAAGTAAATTTATACATTCTGCCAATTTTTTAACAGGTGGTGTTTACGAAAAAGTAAGTGCTATAAATCAATACTTTAATTTAAAAAAAGAAAACCAAAAGCTTCTTGAAGAAAACAACCGGTTAAAAGAAACTCTTTTTAATTCTTCAAATGAATTATATCGAGATTTTCATTTTAATTACAATGTAGTTTCTGGTTATGCTATAAAAAACAGCTACTCATACTCTGATAATTATTTAACTTTAAACATTGGCTTAAACGACAGTGTTTTTGAAGATAATGGGGTTATAACATCTAAAGGTATTGTTGGTATTATTGATAAAACGAGCAAAAGCCATTCTAGAGTCTTATCTATTTTAAATACAATAAGTAAAGTTAATGCACAATTAAAGAAATCAAATCATTTTGGCATATTAACTTGGAATGGTATTTCTCCAAACACTGTACAATTAACAGATATACCTAAGCAAGCTCCAGTTGTTGTAGGAGATACTATTGTTACTGGGGGACGATCTGCAATTTTTCCAAAAGGAATTCCAATTGGAATTGTTACATCGTTTTCTGTAGATCCAACACAGAATTATTTAACTCTGGAAGTGTCATTATTTAATGATATGACAAATATTGGTTATGTACATGTTATTAATAATTTAAACAAAGAAGAAATTCTGTCTCTAGATATAAGCAATGAATAGTATTACAACAAAACAAATCATTCATTTTATTGTTCTAATTCTAGTTCAAGCTTTAGTATTAAACAATATAAATTTCTTAGGATACATCAATCCTTACATTTATATTTTATTCATTATTCTTTTTCCTATTAGTAACAATAGAATGCTATTTATTTTTATAAGTTTTCTGTTAGGATTGAGTTTAGATATGTTTTTAGATTCTGGAGGCATTCATGCTGCTGCCTGTGTTTTAATAGCTTTCTTAAGACCTGTTTTTTTAAAAATCGCTTTTGGTGCTGCTTATGAATATCAAACTGTAAAGTTTTCACACACAGAATTTGGGCAACGATTTACATATTTTAGTTTTCTAATTTTTATACATCATTTTGTAATGTTTTCACTTGAAATATTTAACACTTCACAAATAATTTTAATATTAAAGAAAACGTTATTCTCTGGTATATTTACTTTAATACTTTGTTTAATTTTAATCGTATTATTTAGTAGTAAATCAAGATGAGAAGATTTTTACTCTTTATTATTGTTGTTGCTGTAGGCTTAACCTTTATTGCACGTTTATTCTATTTGCAAATCTATTCTGATAAAGTTTATAGTATTTATGATGATAATGCTATTAGAAAAGTATTTCATTATCCAAAACGTGGTTATGTTTACGATAGAAACGGAAAACTTCTTGTAGCTAATCAACCTTCTTATGATGTCATGGTTATTCCAAACGAAGTTGAACTCTTAGATACTTTAGAGTTTTGTTCACTCTTAAAAATTGACAAAGAACGATTTATAAAAAATTATAATAGAGCCGAAAATTATTCCCCTTGGTTAGCTTCCGTTTTTTTGGCTCATCTTTCTAAAGAAGATTATGCTGTATTAGCAGAAAAAATGCGAAAGTATAAAGGCTTTTATATTCAGAAGCGATCATTAAGAGATTACCAAACAACTATTGGTGCGAATGTTTTAGGATTTATAGCTGAAGCCAATCAAACTGAAATCAATAAAGATCCATATTACAGAATGGGTGACCTTATTGGGAAACAAGGTATCGAGAAATCATATGAAGAAGTTCTACGAGGTGTAAAAGGTGTAAAATTCATTCAAAAGGATAGATTTAACAGAGATATTGGTCCATACAAAAACGGAACATTAGACACTTTACCAACTCCTGGAAAAGACATCACTGTCACTATCGATTCAGACTTACAAGCCTATGGTGAATTTCTAATGCAAAATAAGGTTGGGGGAATCGTAGCTATTGAACCAAGCACTGGTGAGATATTAAGCTTGGTTTCTTCGCCTTCATACAATCCTAATCTTTTAGTTGGAAGAGAACGTTCAAAAAATTATAATACGCTTTATAAGGACTCTATTCACCTTCCTCTTATAGATAAAGGTTTATTACGTATGCATGAACCTGGTTCACCATTCAAAACTATTATTGCACTTACTGCTTTACAAGAAGGTGCTATAGATTTAAATACAACTATAACCTGTCATCATGGCTATACTTATGGTAGAAATAACAGAAAAATGGGGTGCCATTGTGGTGGTGGAAAACGCAACTTAAATAAAGGAATTTCACAATCCTGTAATGCCTACTTTGCAAATGCTTTTAGGAAAACTATAGAGAAATATAATGAAGCTCCAAAAGCTATGGACGTTTGGAGTAACCACGTAAAAAGCTTTGGTTTGGGAAATTATTTAGGTTATGACCTAACAATTGGTAAAAAAGGAAATATTCCAGATGGAGCTTATTACAACAAATGGTATCCAGATTTTCGTTGGGGTGCAACTACTGTTATTTCTAACGCTATTGGGCAAGGTGAAGTTCTAGTTACACCAATTCAATTAGCTAACATGACAGCTGCTATTGCTAATAGAGGATCTTATTTTACACCACACATTATAAAGAATATTGAGGATAAAGAATTAGACGCAAACTTTACTACTCCAAAACATACAACCATTGATAATAAGCATTTTGATCCTGTTATTGAAGGGTTGCATGATGTTTACGAAGAAGGTACGGCCTGGTTCTTAAAAATTCCAGATATTGAAATTTGTGGTAAAACTGGAACAGCAGAAAATTTTAGAACAATAAATGGTGAGAGAACCCAACTAACAGACCATTCCATTTTTATTGCTTTTGCGCCAAAAGATAATCCAAAAATTGCTTTAGCTGTTTTGGTTGAAAACGGTTATTTTGGAGCTCGTTTTGCAGGAAGAATAGCAAGTTTAATGATAGAAAAATATTTGAAAGGTAACATTACCCGAACAGATTTAGAACAATGGGTGACCAAACATACTTTAGAACACGAATACAAAAAACCTTTTTCTGGAAAACCATTTAAAATAAATGCAGAAACAGAAATTATGACTGTTGAAGCATACAACAAACTAAAAGAACTAAATAAGCAATAAAACTTTAATGCAACTTAACAGAACACGAAATTTTAATTTGGATTGGGTATTAATTATCCTATTCATGTTATTAGTTAGTTTTGGTTGGGTTAATATTTTATCTGCTTCTGCTTCTGGAGAAATCACTAATATTTTTGACACAAGTCAACCCTATGGTAAACAACTCATGTTTATTGGTTTTTCTGTTGTTTTAATTGTTATTGTTATAGCAATAGAAGCAAAGTTCTATGAACGCTTTGCAAGTCTTATTTATCTTGGATCTATAGCTTCATTACTTGGACTTTTTATCTTTGGTAAGGAAGTAAATGGAGCAACATCGTGGTATGCTATTGGAGGTATGACCATACAACCTAGTGAGTTTGCAAAAATGGCTACTGCTTTAGCTGTGGCAAAATATATTAGCGATTTACAAACCAATATTGGAGAACTAAAAGACCAAATTAGAACTGCTTTGATAGTTTTAACACCAGCAATTCTAATTCTTTTACAAAATGACG
>JABDPN010000046.1 GCA_013042715.1 Flavobacteriaceae bacterium
TGAAGACTTAGCAGATGTTAAAGCGTTAATTGAAGAGTTGGAAATTGCGTGTCCTCTATCTGGAAGTAAAAACTGGACAGATGTTAAACAGTTTAACTTAATGTTTGGAACTAAACTTGGTGCTTCAGCAGACTCTGCAATGGATTTGTATCTTAGACCAGAAACTGCTCAAGGAATATTTGTAAACTTCTTAAATGTGCAAAAAACTGGACGTATGAAGATTCCGTTTGGAATTGCACAAACAGGAAAAGCATTTAGAAACGAAATAGTTGCAAGACAGTTTATTTTTAGAATGCGTGAGTTTGAACAAATGGAAATGCAGTTCTTTATTAAACCAGGAACACAAAAACATTGGTACGATTACTGGAAAGAGCATCGTTTAAAATGGCATTTATCGTTAGGAATGGGAGAAAATTTATATCGTTTCCACGACCATGAGAAACTTGCACATTACGCAGATGCTGCTGCAGATATAGAGTTTAAGTTCCCATTCGGATTTAAAGAATTAGAAGGAATCCACTCTAGAACCGATTTCGATTTAAGTCAGCATGAAAAGTATTCCAATAAGAAATTACAATATTTCGACCATGAAGAAAACAAAAGTTATGTGCCATATGTGTTAGAAACATCTATTGGTTTAGATAGAATGTTTTTGGCAGTATTTTCAAATTCTTTACAAGACGAAACGCTTGAAAACGGAAGCACTCGTGTAGTGTTAAAATTACCTGCTGTTTTAGCACCAACAAAAGCTGCAATATTACCATTAGTTAAGAAAGATGGACTGCCTGATATTGCACGTAAAATAGTAGAAGATTTAAAATGGGATTTTGCTGTGAGTTACGATGAAAAAGATGCAGTAGGAAGACGTTATAGAAGACAGGATGCTGCTGGAACACCATTTTGTATTACTGTAGATCATGATACATTAGAAGATAATACGGTAACAATTCGTCATAGAGATACTATGGAACAACATCGTGTAAAGATTGATGATTTAAAAGACATCATTAAAAAAGAAGTAGATGTTAAGACCTGGTTAATGAAAATGAATAATTAAACATGATATAATATAAAATAAAAAACTCCGATTTTATCGGAGTTTTTTTATGTGCGATAATTATTCTGTAAGTAACATTAAGCCACCTTTAATGATAATTTGTTTACCAGTAAAATCATTAATATTTAAAACTTCAACATAATATTCAGTTTGTCTTCCAACTTCTAATTTTATTTTGTTAAACTTATAACTTTCATCTGTTTTACCATTTAAAACTAATGCAAAATATTCACCTTTTATTTCTGAAACAGCTTCTTTTGGCAGTGCTTTTCCTTTTATAGACTTAGTAACAATATCTGCATCAACAAACATCCCAATAATAAAATTGTTTTCATCATCATCTATATGGCCATGAACTTTAATTGTCCTGTTGGCTTCATCTACTGAAGTGCCAACCAAATGTACATCTGCCTTAAAGAATTTGTCTGATGCTTCAGGAATTTTAAAGTTGATTTTCTGGCCTTTTTTAATTTTTAAAATATCCTTTTCAAAAACAGATAGTTCTAAATGAATGTGGTTGGTGTTGACTATTTCAATTATTTCATTAGATGGTGATACAAACGTTCCGTTACTAACATTTACTTTGGTAACATAGCCAGAAATTGGTGCATATAAATTAATGCTTGATGAAATTTTTCCTTGCTCAACCGAAGTTGGATTTAGATTCATCATTTTCAATTTCTGACGTAATCCATTGTAATGTGCCAAAGCGCTTTTATAGGTGCTTTCAGCTTTTAAAAAGTTCTTTTCGGAGGTTATTTTTTCATTGAGCAAAGTTTGCTGTCTTGTGTATTCAGATTTTAGGTAGTTTAACTGCTCTGCAACTTCCAAATATTGCTGTTGTAGTTCTACATACTCTGTATTTTCAAGTGTTACAACCAATTGTCCTTTGTTTACCTTATCACCAACCAATAAAGGTGTTCTCTTTACATAACCTTCCATAAAGG
>JABDPN010000050.1 GCA_013042715.1 Flavobacteriaceae bacterium
CCTTCTAGTCAAAATTCATCTGTTGGATTAAAACCAACAATAGGCTTGGTAAGTAGAAGTGGTATTGTGCCTATTTCATCAACGCTTGATACAGCTGGACCAATTACTAAGTCTGTAATAGATAATGGAATTGTGTTAGATGCAATTTTTGGTTATGATGAAACAGATGAAAAATCAATAAACACAAAATTGGGAAAAGGTTTTTATTGGAATAATTTTCCATCTCAAAATAGTTTAGAAGGTAAGCGCTTTGCTGCATTTAACAGATTAAAAGAAGATACTCTGTATATAAAAGCCATTGAAAACTTAAAAACCTTAGGTGCAGAAGTTATTGAAATTGATGAGGCAGAAATGAATCTTCCAGATTTTATAAGATTATTAAATCTAGACATGAAGCAAGATTTACCTGCATATTTTCAAAATTATGGAAATAAAAATTTAGGATTAACTTCTGTTCAGGATGTTGTTGATTTTAACAATCAGGATTCGTTAAATCGTTCGCCTTACGGACAAAAACTGTTTAAAGGTATTGTAGCAGATTCTGCTTCAGAAGAAGAATTCACTAAGATTAAAAACACTCTTCATAAAAACGGAAAAGCCTATTTTGATATAGCCTTTGAAACACACCAACTCGATGGATTTTTGTCTATTAACAATTATCATGCTGGTTTTGCAGCTGTTGCAGAATATCCTGCAATTACAGTCCCAATGGGTTATAAAGACAATGTAGCACCAAGAGGATTAACATTTATTTCAAAGCCTTTTGGTGAGAAACAATTGTTAGAATGGGCTTTTGTTTTTGAGCAAGAAACACAATCTAGAATTTCTCCTAAAGACTACAATTAATTAATAACCTGATTTATTTTAGACCATAATTCATTGTCAAAACTTGATAATGCAAAATTCTCTTCATCAGCAGCATTTCCCATTCTAACAATAACTAATTTCTTACTTGGGACAATGTATATTTTTTGATCATTCTTACCAAGAGCAGCGTACATATCGTTTGGTGCATTAGGTATGAGTTCACCATTAAACTCTAGTTGTGTTTGAGGTAATCTGTAGCTTGTTTTACCATTGAGCCACCACATGTATCCATAAGCTAAATTGAGTTCTTGAGATGTGTTTATAGCATCATTTAGATAATTCTCAGGTATAATCTGTTCATCTTTCCATTTTCCATTAGCATTTATTAGAAGACCAAATCTTGCCATACTTCTTGTATTACTCCAATACACACTAAAATCACCAGTTTGAAACCAAATTCCAGACATACCAATTTTGTCTCTTAGTTTGGTATTAAAATAATTTGACCAACTTTGATTACTAGTTTCTGCTATAATATCCTGAAGTTTTACATAAACATTATGATAAGCCCAACGTGTTCCAGCATCAGCAGTGTAATGAAGATTATTAGGTGATACATCATCTCCAATACTATCATCCAATCCAGAAGTCATCGTTAATAGATGTTTGCAAGTTATAAGTTGTTCTTTATCTAGTGTTGCACTAGTCCAACCATTTCCTAAATAATTTGACACAGAGTTGTTAATATCTACTAATCCTTCTCGCTCTGCAATTCCTGTAATAACAGTTGTTAAAGTTTTTCCTGCACTTGCCCAATACCATAGGGATGACATATCGTGATTATCAAAATAATGTTCTACAACAATTTTGCCTTCATGTAAAATCATAAAACTTTTTGTGTTGTTATTATTTAAAAACAATATCAACTCATCAAGTTCTAAAGCGTTCCAACCAATGTCAACAGGAGAAGTCATTTCCCATTCCTCAGAATTTGAAGGAGGAAAATAAAAAGATTCTATTATAGGATCGTTAAGTATTGGATTGTTATCTGGAGAACAAGAATATAGAATTGTTATGATTAAGAAAAATATAAGGAGGTTAAGTGGTTTCATCTATTGGTTTTTATTTTTGACATTTAAATATACTAAAGGTTTAATATAGATTGTATCTTAGCAGACTGAATTTTAGGTATGAGAACAAAATCTGTTAAAAAGAATAAGATTAATGTAGTCACTCTTGGCTGTAGTAAAAATGTTTACGATAGTGAAGTATTAATGGGACAACTTAAAGCTAGTGGGAAAGATGTAGTTCATGAAGAAGAAGGTAATATAGTTGTAATTAACACATGTGGATTTATTAATAATGCCAAGGAAGAAAGCGTGAATACCATTCTAGAATTCATGCAGAAAAAAGAAGATGGCGAAGTGGATAAAGTATTTGTAACAGGTTGTTTAAGTGAGCGTTACAAACCAGATTTAGAAAAAGAAATTCCAAATGTCGATCAATATTTTGGCACAACAGAATTACCAGGTTTACTTAAAGCTTTAGGAGCAGATTATAAGCACGAACTTATAGGAGAACGTTTAACCACAACTCCAAAGAACTATGCTTATTTAAAAATTGCTGAAGGTTGCGACAGACCTTGTAGCTTTTGTGCGATTCCTTTAATGCGTGGTAAACACAAATCTACTCCAATAGAATATTTGGTCACAGAAGCAGAGAAGCTAGCAGCAAATGGTGTTAAGGAGTTAATTCTTATCGCACAAGATTTAACCTACTATGGTTTGGATCTATACAAAAAAAGAAATCTAGCAGAACTCCTAAAGGCTTTAGTAAAGGTTGAAGGTATAGATTGGATTCGTTTGCACTACGCATTTCCAACTGGTTTCCCAATGGATGTTTTGGAGGTAATGAAAAGCGAACCTAAGATTTGTAACTATCTTGATATTCCATTGCAACATATATCAGACGACTTATTAAAATCGATGCGTCGTGGTACAACCAAAGAAAAAACAACTAAGCTAATTAAGGAGTTTAGACAAGCAGTTCCTGAAATGACTATAAGAACCACACTTATTGTTGGTTATCCGGGAGAAACTCAGGAACATTTTGAAGAACTCAAACAATGGGTTAAGGAGATGCGTTTTGAGCGTTTAGGTTGTTTTACTTATTCTCATGAAGAAAATACACATGCTTACAATCTTGAAGACGATGTGCCAGAAGATGTTAAACAAGAGCGTGCTAATGAGATTATGGAGATACAATCTCAGATTTCCTGGGAACTTAATAAAGAAAAAATAGGACAAGAGTTAAAGGTTGTAATTGATAGAAAAGAAGGTAATTACTTTGTTGGACGTACTGAATTTGATTCTCCAGATGTTGATAACGAAGTTTTAATAAATGCTGAAGAAAACTATTTGAAAACTGGCGAATTCAATACTGTAAAAATAACAGAAGCTGCAGACTTCGATTTGTATGCTGAAGTAATAAAAAATTAATAAGTTTTACCAATAAGCTCTACACTTATAAGCTTCAGCCTCTTTAAGAATTTCAAAACCTAAATCAATTGCTTTTTGAAAATCATTACATGCTTCTTGCTTTTCACCTAATTCGTATTTAGCTAGACCTCTTAAAAAGTAGGCGTATTTTTCTGTTGAATCAATTGCTATAGCCTTACTACAATCGTTTACAATACCTTTAAATCCATTTGGAAACCTAGTAGCAGCTCTATGGATAAACACTTTAGCATTTGTAGAATCAGACTTCATATAAGTGTCAAAATCTTTTCTTGCTTTTTTATTTTGTCCTAAAGCTAGGAACATTCTACCTCGATGTAGCGTGTAACTTATATCGTTAGAGTTTTTAATTTTTGAATTTAATTCTTTAATTAATTCGTTATGATTTGGTCTAACCCAGAAACCAGAAGTAGTCTTTATTCTTCCATTACAGAGGTCATCTAAAACATCAAAAGCTATTGAATAACCTCTATGATAAACTTTATAAATTCCATTATTTGGACATGTTTTACCTTCTTTATCAAAGAAGTTAATCGTGTCGTTTTCAATCTTAAAATTAGATATTATATCTATTGATTTATCATTGCTTAAATCGATTTCTAAACTACCATTTTCTAAAAAGTGAATTTTCACTGGACCTTGTGGTGACATTCTTATCCATTCACCATATATTGTAGTATCTATAGTTGTTTTTATATCATCTGATACAGATTTTGATGTTTGCTTTTTGGATTCACAATTGAATACTGTAATTACTAATATTAGTATTACTAGTTGACTTAATGTTTTCATTTTGTATAAGTTATTTTGAACATAAAACTAAATTGTGTATTTTTCTACAAACCGTTTTAAAATTATATTTGTTTCAGGTGCTTTTATACCAGTTAATTTGGATTTTAATTGAGCTGCTTCTTCAGGTTTAAAATAGCCATGATCTTTGTAAATATCAACACGTAAAATAAATTCTTCACCATCTGCTTCTGGATGAAATTGTGTTGCATAGATGTTTTTTTTAATCCTAAACATTTGTACAGGACACGTTTTAGAAGACATTAATAGAACTGCATCACTTGGAACAACGTCACAGGCTTCTTTGTGACCAACTAAAGCTGTAAACTGTTCTGGTAAACCTTTTAATAAATCGTCTTTTTGTCCTTCTTTGGTTAGGAATACATCAACACTTCCTACAGGTTCAGCATATTTAGTTGAAATAGATGTTCCGCAATAATTTCCTAATAATCCATTTCCAGAACAAGCACCTAAAAAAGGAAAATCATGTTCAGTTACTTTATTAAATAAAGAATTAAAGAATTTTTCAACCTGTAGTTGTGCATTACTTTTATATTCTGGAAGGCAACTAACATCAAATGGACTTCCTCCAGCAATTATTGCATAATAGTCATTTAGATTCACTTCTGGAATATTAGGTTGTTCTAATCGAATGCGATGGACTTTTTCTTTATCAATATTTCCAACTCTTAGAATTGCTTCAAACTCACTATTTGCAGCTTTGTCTTCAGGTCGCATTTGTAAAATGAGAATTTTTCTCATATAAGATTTTTTTTAAGAGAGTGGTAAAATAATTTTAAATCTTCTTTATCTGCGTTATTCAATCCATGCCACCTAATCCCTTGTATTGCACCTTCTATTGCAAAAAGCATATTTAAACAAACACCACTATTTTCTAGGGTTGAAATTTTAATTAATGCTTGTTTACTTCCAATAGATTTTAATTCTGAAACAGAAGTAATTCCGATTGATTTTAGTTTATATGCAAGAGTTTTACCAATATTAGGTAAATCGGTAAGTAGTTCCATTTTAATAAAATTAGAAAATGCTATTTTTTTAAGCGTTTAAGCTGTTTACTGATTTTTTTAATAGCAGATTCAATAGATTTTTCAGGTTCAATAATATTGTATTGTCCCCAAAATTCTGGATCAGAAAACCCTGAAGCTTCATCTGAAAGTATAACATTAGATTTAAGTTTATCTTTTCTAGATATTTCTTCTCCAGTGTTTTTCTTCCAATCTGTAATTGCCATTTCTACGTTTAAAGTATAATTACTTCCAAATAGTTTTTTACGCCATTTAACTCTAAATCCTAATTGTAAGTTACTGTAACTATAGTAGTATCTTCCATTGTTTTCTCTATAGTCCACTCTATAAGAAGCTTCTGTAGGTTCAACTTTTACTTTTGGTGGTTTCTTCTTTATAAAGAGTTTAATTACCTCATTAGTATTATCCAAATTAAGTTGATAAACAGCACTTACTAATGCATAAGTTTCGACATCTATAAAAAGTTTACCAAAATATAAGGGTGTGACTACATTTTCTTTTTGCTCGAATTTTACAACATAAACTTCTCTGTTATTTATTTGTGTAAAAGGTTCAAAACTAAAGTTGTAGTATTCAAAGAAATCTCTTGAAAACACATACCGTGGATATTTAACCATATCTGAGTATAAAGCACTATAAGGACCACCTTGAAGTTTAAGAGCAATAGTGTCTAACTTAGAATAGTTAGTATTTTTCCTAGATTTTAAAAGCTCAACAGCATCGCTCTTAGCTTTGTTGTATGGTTCTTTTACTATATTAACAACCGCTTCAGCTAGAGAAGCATTTCTTTTTCCTTTTTTAATAGTTTCCCTGTAAAAAGCTGTCATGTTTGTTTTTTCTTGTAAATAATTTCCACTGTTACTATTTAATGCAAGTTTAACAAGAGCTTCGGCATCTTTTACAGCTTTAATATTTACAGTTTCTAGTGTAGTGGTTAATGGTTTTAAGCTAATTTTATTGGTTCTGTCTGATAATCCAGAGATAGGTAAAATCTGTGATTCAAATCCTAAATATGAAATAGATATATTCTTATCTAAATGAGTTGCTGGAACTTTTAAAGAGAATTCACCTTCTTTGTTAGTTATAGTTCCAATATTAGTATCAACAATAGTTATTTCTGCAAATACTAATGGATTGTTAGTTTCAGAATCAACTACTTTTCCTTTGTATTCATTATAGTTTTGTGCTTGGTTAATATTGTCTAGTTGTAATGCAAAAGAAGTCGAACTATAACTTATAAAAAGAATTAAACAAAAAAGTATTAATAGTAATTTATGTTTCGGTATTATATCTGGATTTTTCATAGTTGTAATGTGTTAAATCGTCATAAAATATATAAATACTAAGATACTAAAAAAACAACTCTTTTGTAGTTTAAGAGTTGTGAAATAAGTGTTAAATCGGAATTGAAAATCCTTAGAGTTTATAAGCTAAGCCAACTTGTAATGTGTTATATTTTCTGTAAATTCCCGGACCATCATCTAAGAATCTTGTTAAGCTATAATATGGTCTAATTTCTATACTAAAACTGTCTGTAAAATTGTAAGCTAATCCAAATGTAAAACCAAACATAAATTTGTTGAATTTGTTTTTTTCCGGATCGTCAAGGCTCAAAAGAAGAACAGCTTCTGGACCAATAAATGCAGATAAACTATTCCCTGCATCAAGTTTTAATAATACAGGAATATGAAGTAAATTAATGTTATCGTTAAATGTGTATTTACCAGATGCATAATTGATTTCTGGTTGAATGCTAAAAGATTCTGAAGTTGGTATATTTACAAAAGCACCAACATATACTCCAGACTCTCTCTGGACATTATCTTGGTTTTCGTTAACTACTTTTACAGCTAAGGCATTTAATCCTGCTTTAATTCCATAAGTTGTTTTGAGGTTGGTTTCAAAAGAATCTTGTGAAAATACGTTTGAAAAAACAAACAAGCTTATTATTAGATAAATATAGTTTCTCATAATTTAAAAAGTGTCAAATTTGTTGATTCTTAAAATTACATTATTTAGATTTATTTTGTTCATTTTTAAATAGAAATTATAGAACCATATTCTATATTAACTAAAATTTAGTACTAAAAATGTTAAAGAGCATTATATTTACATCACAATAAAACTAGATATGCCATCAGACTATATTTCGTTTAAAGACACAAACTATTTTTCAAATTTAATTTGCGATTATCTAGATAGAAGTGAAAATCTTAATGGTTTTTACAACAGATTTCCGATGCTTGATAACTTTAAATTTCAAATTGAAGAAAAGTCTAAATCATACCATCTTAAAAACCGATTAGTCTTACATAATGTTTTAAAAAGTCAATCCAAAAATACCGACATATCCGAAAAGACTGCATTAAATATTGATTTATTAAAATTCGATAATACATTTACTGTAACAACAGGACATCAGCTTAATTTATTTACTGGACCGTTGTATTTTCTTTACAAGATTATTTCAACAATTAACTTAACACAGCAACTTAAAGAACACTATCCAGAATACAATTTTGTCCCTGTATATTGGATGGCAACAGAAGATCATGATTTTGAGGAAATTAACTATTTTAATTTTGAAGGTAAAAAAGTACAGTGGAACAAATATGCTTCAGGAGCTGTTGGTAGATTGTCAACTCAAGGTTTAGATCAAGTTTTTGAAGCGTTTTCGGCACAATTAGATAAAAGTTTTCATGCTGAAAAAATTAAAAATATATTCAAAAAAGCATATCTAGAACATGATAATCTAGCTGAAGCAACTCAGTACTTAGCTAATGTATTATTTGGTGATTTAGGGCTAGTTATTATAGATGCAGACCATAAAGATTTAAAGGAGCTTTTTATTCCATATTTAAAAAACGATATTCTAGAACATAAAGCTCAAAAGCAAGTTGAACAAACAGACTCTAAACTTGATGCGTTTGGATACAAAACTCAAGTAAATCCTAGAGAAATCAATTTATTTTATTTAAGAAAGAATTACAGAGAACGTATTGTTGTATCTAAAGATGGTTATAAAACTCACGATTCTAATTATAAATGGACACAATCTGAAATACTATCAGAACTCGAAAATCATCCAGATCGATTTTCACCAAATGTAATTGTGCGTCCACTATATCAAGAAGTTATTTTACCAAATCTCTGTTACATTGGGGGAGGTGGAGAACTAGCGTATTGGTTACAATTAAAATCGTATTTTAAGACTGAAGATGCTACATTTCCAATACTATTGTTAAGAAATTCTGTTTTACTCATTTCTTCAAAACAAAAACAGAAATTAGAAAAATTAGATTTAACCTATCTCGATATATTTAAAAAACAAAACCTTTTAATTAATCAATACGTTAAAAAAATATCTAAAATTAATATTGATTTTTCAGAACAAAAGGAACATCTTAAAAATCAATTTAAAGCACTTTACAAAATAGCCGAAAAAACAGATCAATCTTTTCTTGGAGCTGTTAGTGCTCAAGAGCGAAAACAGATAAAAGGTTTAGAAAATTTAGAAAAACGATTGTTAAAGGCTCAAAAGCGTAGACTTAAAGACATAACAGAACGCATAACAAATCTTCAAAATCAAGTATTTCCAAATCAAAGTTTACAGGAACGTCAAGCAAATATTTCTGAATTATATTTAAAGTATGGAGAGCAATTAATTCAGCAGTTAGTATTAAATTTGCAGCCTCTAAAAAGCGAATTTCTAATACTAGAACTCTAACACATGCATAAAATAGATATTGATTTAATTGAAATGACTATGGACGTCATGAAGTATGCCATAGACAGGATTTCAGCTACAAAACGAAATATTGGAAAACCTAAAAAGGAAGAAGAATTAAAAGCTTTGGTTGGTGAGACTATTACTTCTGAAGGTATTGGCGGTGAATATACCTTTAATCTTTGGAAAGAACACCTTATGAAAGCTACAGTTCCTGTAGATCATCCACGTAATCTTGCATTTGTACCGGCAGCACCTTCTAGAGCTGCAGTTATGTTCGATTTAGTGACTTCGGCTTCTAGTATTCATGGTGCCTATTGGATGGAAGGAGCAGGAGGTATTTTTTGTGAAAACGAAGCGATGCGATGGATTGTTTCTTTAACAGGAATGCCACAAGGTGCTTTTGGTGTATTTACAAGTGGCGGAACAGCAGCAAATCTGTCTGCAATAATTGCAGCAAGAGAATACTGGAGACGTATTGATCCAGATCACAACAGTTTAAAAGGTTTAATAATTACGTCTATTGGAGCACATTCTTCTGTAAAAGCAATGGCGAAAGTTATTGATGCAGATATTTTATTAGTAGATACTGAAGATAGCCTTAAAGCTGAAGACCTTCAGAAAACCATAAATAATTTAACGCCTTTACAACGTGTTAGACTTTTTGCAGTTGTAGGAACTGGAGGAACTACTAATGCTGGAATAATAGACGACTTAGATGGTATAGCAACTATTTGTGAAAAAGAACATCTTTGGTTTCATGTTGATGCAGCTTATGGAGGAGGAGCACTTGTTGCAGATTCTGTACGTCACTTGTTTAATGGTATAGAACGTGCAGATAGTATTACTATAGATCCACATAAATGGATGTTTTCACCTTACGATTGTGGTGCTATTATTTATAAAAAACCAGAATTAGCAAAGCAAGCTCATGTTCAGGATGGATCGTATTTAGATATTTTTAAAGATGAAGGTGCTATTGGATTTAACCCTACAGATTATCAAATTCAATTAACAAGACGTGTAAGAGGTTTGCCATTATGGTTTTCTTTGGCAACTCATGGTACAAACCGTTACAAAGAAGCTGTAGAACGTGGTTTAGAATTGGCACAAATAGCTGGAAAAATGATAGGAGAAAACCCCATTGTAGAGCTGGTAAGAGAACCAAGTTTGTCCTGTGTGTTGTATAGAAGAATAGGATGGAAACCGGAAGATTATACGAATTGGACCTATAAAAACCATGAAAAAGGATTTGCATTAGTAACACCAACAAAATATAAAAATGGTGATACCTTCGAAACCGTTTCACGTTTTTGTTTTATAAATCCAGATACTACTGAAGATGACATACAACAAATATTGGATTCTATGATGTAAAAGTCTTGTTTATAAAACACTTAAAAAAATAGTTAGTCTAAAACCTAATTAATTAAAATCATTGTTATTTTTGGGCATGCATAAACACGACAAAGTACTTATTTTAGACTTCGGATCGCAATACACTCAACTTATTGCACGTAGAGTTAGAGAACTAAACATTTATTCCGAAATTCATCCATACAACAAATTACCTAAATACATTGACGATTACAAAGCTGTAATTCTATCAGGAAGCCCTTTTTCTGTCAGAGGAGATGAAGCTTTGCATCCAGATTTAATGCAAATTAGAGGAAGAAAACCTTTGCTAGCAGTTTGTTATGGCGCACAATACTTAGCTCATTTTTCTGGTGGTAATGTTGCATCTTCAAATACAAGGGAATATGGAAGAGCTAATCTGTCTTATATTAAAGAAGATGAAACTTTCTTTTTCAATATTTTTAAAGGCAGTCAGGTTTGGATGAGTCATAGCGATACTATAAAGCAATTACCCGAAAATGGAGTTTTGTTAGCAAGTACTCACGATGTTAAAAATGCAGCATATAAAATTGAAGGAGAACAAACTTTCGGTATTCAGTTTCATCCAGAGGTTTATCATACAACAGATGGAAAACAATTGTTAGAGAATTTCTTAGTATATATTGCTGAAATAAATCAAGATTGGACACCAGATTCGTTTGTAGAAGAAACCGTTGAAGAACTTAAAAACACTTTAGGAGATGATAAAGTTGTTTTAGGTTTGTCTGGAGGTGTCGACTCTTCTGTTACTGCAGTATTGTTAAATAAAGCAATAGGAGATAATCTGTATTGCATTTTTGTAAATAATGGATTGTTACGTAAAAACGAGTTTGAGCAAGTTTTAAAACAATACGAACATATGCATTTAAATGTAAAAGGTGTAGATGCTTCGGCACGCTTTTTGGATGCACTAAAAGGAATTAACGATCCTGAGAAAAAGCGTAAAGCTATTGGTCGTACGTTTATTGAAGTTTTTGATGATGAGGCTCATAAAATTAAAGATGTAAAATGGTTAGCACAAGGTACTATATATCCAGATGTTATAGAAAGTGTATCTGCAACAGGTGGACCAAGTGCAACTATTAAAAGTCATCATAATGTTGGTGGACTACCAGATTATATGAAACTTAAAGTGGTAGAACCTCTAAAAACGATTTTTAAAGATGAGGTACGTAGAGTTGGTGCTTCTATGAATATGAGTAAAACATTATTAGGTCGTCATCCATTTCCTGGTCCAGGATTGGGAATCAGGATTTTAGGAGATATTACAGCAGAAAAAGTACGTATTTTACAAGAAGTAGATGCTATTTTTATTGACAATCTAAAAAAATGGAGTTTATACGATAGTGTATGGCAAGCAGGAGCAATGTTACTGCCTGTTAATAGTGTAGGAGTAATGGGAGATGAGCGTACTTATGAAAAATGTGTAGCATTAAGAGCTGTAGAAAGTACAGATGGAATGACTGCAGATTGGGTAAATTTACCGTACGAGTTTTTGCAAAAAACTTCAAATGAAATTATAAATAAAGTAAAAGGGATTAATAGAGTAGTTTACGATATAAGTTCAAAGCCACCTGCAACGATTGAATGGGAATAACGATTTGTGACTAGGTTGTGTCTTAATCTATAAAGCAAATAATTGCGTATATTAAAATAAACCGTTTAACATGAAAAAGTTTTTATTAGGATTAAGTTTTGTAATTCTTTGCTCTTGTAAAGCATATTCTCAAGACTACAAGACTCACAAAGTAAAAGAAGGTGAGACTATAGAAAGTATTGCAAAACTTTACATGGTTACACCTTTTGATATTTATGCACTTAATCCTGATGCAAAAACTAATTTTAGTGCCGATACGGTTTTAATCATTCCAAAATCTAAAGTAAAAGACAGTCCAGAAGAAATTGAAGTAACAAAACTTACGTCTTATAAAAAGCACAAAGTTAAACGTAAAGAAACGCTTTACAGTATTTCCAAAAAATACAACATTTCAATAGAGGATATTAAAAAACATAACAATCGTCTTTATTCAGAAAATCTAAGAAGAGGTGATAAAATTAATATTCCTATTTACGAAAAAGTAACCGAAGTAAAAACACTAGATAATACCATTAAAAAATATAAAATTCTTCCAAAGGAAGGAAAATGGCGTGTTGCTTATAAATTTGGTATTACTATAGATCAATTAAATATATTAAATCCAGGAATTACTGACACACTACAAGTAGGTCAAGAGATTAATGTGCCAAATATCGCATTAAACGAAGTTAAAGAAGTCGATGAAGACTATGGTTATTACACTGTTTTACCAAAAGAGGGATTTTACAGATTAAAATTAAAACTTGGTTTAGAACAAGAAGCATTAGAAGCATTAAACCCTGAACTTAAGGATTTAGGACTTAAAGCTGGTATGGTTTTAAAAATTCCTTTAGACACACAAATTGAAGATAAATTAAGCCTAAAAGCAGAACATAATACTTTAGCAGATAAGCTTACCAATTTTGAAACGAAACGTCTAGCTGTTATGTTACCTTTTAGACTGCATAGAATAGATTTAGATTCTATAAAAGAAGCAAAGGAAACCATACAAAAAGATCCTTACATAAGCTTGTCTTTAGATTTTCATTCTGGTGTTTTAATGGCATTAGATTCTGCAAAACAATTAGGCATTTCAACTAAACTTGATGTTTTTGATACCAAAGTAAGAACATCTGAAATTTCAAAAATTATTTCAAGTAATGATTTTTCAGATTACGATGCTGTAATTGGTCCAATTACTGCAGAAACGTTCGATAGAGCATCTTTCTTGTTAAGAGATAAAAACATTCCAATTGTTTCACCTCTAACAAAACCTAAGCAGTTATTTAGTAATGTGTATCAAACAATTCCTTCAGAAGAAAATTTGAGAAAAAAAATAATTCGATTTGTAAAAGAAGATACAATTCCAAGACAAATAATAATTATTACTGATGCAAAATCAAAAAAAGCTAGCGACAAATTGTTAGAAGCATTTCCTAATGCTATTAGAATTTTCTCTAAAAAGAATGACGAAGGTGTGGACCTATATTATATATTAAAAGATGATATAGAATCCAAACTAGTGGAAGGCAAAAACATTGTATTTCTAGAAACATCCAATGAAGGTTTTGTATCTAATATTACAAGTGTTCTTAATGCTTATAATGGTATAACTTATTATGAAGAAGATAAAAAATCTATAGAACGTGAAATTATACTAATGACTACCAATAAAAACAAAGCTTTTGATGGTAGAGATATTTCTGGAATTGTATTATCTAACTTAAAATTTCATTATCCTTCAGTTAATAAAGCTTACAGTTCTGAAACCTATAATAGTTTTGTATCTAAGTACGAAGCGGAATTTAATACCATACCTAATAAATATGCAATTAGAGGTTTCGATTTAACATTAGATATACTATTGCGTCTAGCTTACGAAAAGAATTTATATAAATCTTCAACTTCAGATATAGAGACTGAATACACTGAAAACAAATTTAGATATTCCAAAAAACTTTTTGGTGGTTACACTAACGAGGCATCATATATTGTAAAATACGATAATTTGAAACTCGTAGAGGTAAAACAATAAATTTTAGACTTGGAACGTTTTTTGCATGAATAGTTTCAAAATTAAATCATGCTTAGAATAATCGTTTTTTGTTTCCTTTCACTTACTTTTTTAAAAGAGCAACCTACTCAAAATTGGAGCTCTAATTATAGATTACAATGGCATGATTTTAAAGGTGAAGCAAGAGTTAATAGTGATGCTGTAGCTGTAACGGCATCTGGTTTATCTTTCAGTTATTCAACTATTAAATCTAATCGAGGCGATCTTAAAGAGTTTAACTATACAATAGAAGCACAATTTTATCCAGAAGAATCTTGGTATAAAAAAGAGCAAGTTAATACTCATATTCTGGAGCACGAACGTTTACATTTTGATATAACTGAGTTATTTGCAAGAAAAATGCGAAAACGCATAGAGAGCAGTTATCTTACAAAAAATATAGATCAAGAAATAAACAGAATCTACGGAGAAACTAGATTAGCATTATCTGAAATGCAAAAACAATACGATAGTGAAACAAGTCATTCGCAACGTTTAGAAAATCAATTGAAATGGCAGAGGTTTATTAAGCAGGAATTACTTAAATTGGCTGCTTATAGCTCATAGATTTGGACGATACTAAAAGCAAAGACTTTCTTGTAAAACTAGCACATACAAAAATGCCATATGGTAAGTATAAAGGCAGATATCTAATAGACTTACCAGAATATTATATTGTTTGGTATAGAAACAAAGGCTTTCCTAAAGGACAATTAGGAGACATGCTTGCTACTGTTTACGAACTTAAAGTAAATGGTTTGGAACAGTTGGTTAGGAATATTCAAAAAAATATGATTAAGTAGTTTTTTATGAAGTGTTGTTTAACAGCCTCGGCTATGAGTAGTTACATGGGTTAGTACTTAACTTTGCATGTACACACCAAATTGAAAATCCGAGAGGATTTTCTGAAGTAGGCGACAACAAGCAATTACTTTTAGCCATTGTTAGCTGCTAGTTTTTAATTTTTTACATTTCCATTTTTATCAAGAGGTAAGTAAGGATTAAAAGCTATTTCCCATAAATTACCATCTAAATCAGATATATAACTGCTATATCCTCCCCAATCAGTTTTTCGAGGTTCTTTGATTATTTCCACACCTTCGCTTCTTAACTTATTAATCAACTGGTCAACTTCTTTTTCAGATTTTGTATTGTAGGAAATTGTAAATCCCTTAAATCCATTTCCATTAGAGTCAACAGTTGCATCTTTTGCAAGTTCA
>JABDPN010000057.1 GCA_013042715.1 Flavobacteriaceae bacterium
ATTGCTACACTAGCATCACAATTATCAGTAGCAGTAGGAGAACCTACAGCAGGAATATTATCACATTCCGCAGTAATATCAGCAGGAATATCTGCAAGAACAGGATCAGTAGTATCTTCAACTGTAATTGTTTGGTCTACAGAAGTAATATTACCACATTCGTCAGTAGCTGTCCAAGTACGAGTGATGGTATAGTTACCAAAGCAAGAATAAGCGCTATTAACATCTGAATACCCTATACTATATCCACCACAAGCATCAAATCCACCTGTAGGAGAACCTGCAATACTAATGTCATCTGGATCTTGATCGCATTCTATAGAAATGTCGTTTGGAGCTGTTAAAGTTGGTGGCGTTGTATCTTCAATTGTAAATATTGCTGAAGTAATTGCTGAATTACCAGCATTATCAGTAGCAGTAAAAGTAACAGTCGCAGAACCAGTAGCACCACACAAATCACTTAAACTTGTAAAATCATTCGTCCATGTAATACTACTACAGTCTGAAGCTGTAGCTCCACCATTTGAAGTTAACCAATTGTTTAATTCTGTAGTATTTCCTAAGCCATCACATTCCACTGTTTCGTTAGAAGCTTCAGTATCAATAGTTGGTGCTTCATTATCTATTACAGTAACTGATTGTTCACAACTATCAGTATTACCAGAAGTATCTGTATAAGTCCATGTAACAACAGTAACACCTACAGGGAAATTTGCAGGTGCATTATTGGTTATATTTATATCATTTACGGTACAATCGTCTGTTATTGTTGGGTTTTGTAAAGTAACAGTTGAAAAGCACTCACCTGCATCGACATTAACCGTAATATCGTCCGGACATGAAATTGTAGGAGCGCTATCTGTAACAATAACGTCTTGAGAAATGCTTGCAGTATTACATTCTGGAAGACCTCCATTATCTACAACAGTTAACGTTACTGTATATGTACCTGGGCTAGCATAAGTATGCGTAGGTTCCATTAAATTACTTGTAGACCCATCACCAAAATCCCATGCATATGTTGCTGATGTTCCTTGAATATTTGAAGCAGAACCTTCAAAATCGATATCTAATCCACATCCTGAAGATCCAGGGTTTATTGTTAATATATCTGGTTGAATTGTTGGTAGAAATTCAACAGTAATATCTGTAAAAACAGTAACTGTTTGATCTAGACAGTCTACACTTAATGGAACGGTTACTGAAATTCTAAAAACATATACACCAGGTTCAGGAACTTCTACAATTGGATTTTGTGTTGTTGGGTTAGGAACAAATAAAACATCTCCACTATTTACACCTGCTGGAACTGTTATTACAGTCCAGTCAAAAGTAGGTACACCTTCAGCAAAACCATTAATTATTACTTCTAGTTGAGTTGGAGTAAAACAAACTTGATCATCTGTGCCATCTATAGCTCCAAAATCTGGATCAATTTGAATGGTTCCTCCAGCTTCAATAAGATCTGAAAAAATAATACATACATTACCACCACCAACACAGGCTGCATATTCTATACCTCCTATATTAATTCTTCTATTATTATTACATGGACCGACAGTAGCTAAAGCACCAGTACCATCTTGCGTAAAAATATCAGTGGTATTTTCAATAATAATCGCTGAATTTGGTGCTAGTGTTAAAGTTGAATTTGAAGTCCAAATTATTTGACCACCATCTCTGATTTCTAACCTGTCTATTACAGCAGGTATTGTTACGTCTGCGTCAATTAGTATGTCTACTGGAGACTCAATTACTAATGTACCTGAACAGGAGTTGGTATTGATATATGCAACCAATTCACTACCAGTCATTTCATTATCTCCTCCAGTGGCAGCTGTATCAATAGTACATTGCGAAAAAATGCTTTGAACTGAAAAGATTAAAGCTAAACCTAATACAATTCTTGAAATAAGTAATTTACTTTTCATAATCTTGCGATTTAAGTACTAAATATTTAGTATTTTGATGTTTTTAATGTCTTAATTAATAATGCATACAAATATACACTACATACTTTGTAGCATATAAATAATAGTTATAAATTGAGGGAGGTTGTAGGATTAAAGATTTACCAGATTTAGAATTAATACAATTCTTCATCATATTATTGGGTCATAACAAATATAGATTAGAAATAGGGCATAATCAAAATAAAATGTTAAATGGCTAAAATACTCGTTAAAACGGAAAAAACCAACACTTTAGCGAATTAATTTGTATTTTGACGAATAATTAATCAAGAATTCATGAAAAAAATTGTGTTTATTAGGCATGGAAAATCGTCTTGGACTCATAGTTTACCTGATATACAGCGTCCTTTAAAGAAAAGAGCGTACCATGATGCAACTTTAGTGAGTCAACGTTTTGAAAAAGAGAATTTTATACCAGATATTGTCTATTCTAGTCCTGCAATTAGGGCTTTTACAACGTGTAAGCTTATAACGAGAGCATTAGATATTAACAAAAGTGATATTGAAATAGTTGATGATTTATATGATTTTGCTGGTCAAGATGTTATTAAGTTCATCCAAAATTTAAACAACGCTATTAATAAAATTATGCTTTTTGGACATAATTATGCATTTACATCACTTGTAAATAGTTTAGGTAATAGGTATATAGATAATTTACCTACAACAGGATTAGTTTTAATTGAATTTAATTCCGAAAGTTGGAAGAATTTATCTGATGGTGTTACAAAACTTATTTTGTTTCCAAAGGATTTAAGATAGTTAATGTAAATGTTTACACTTGCATCGCGGTTTGGGAAAATTGAATTCATAACTAATAAACATTTCATGCGAGCCTGATGTATAAGGGCTTATGTCTGAAGTTACAAATTCGTATGCATAGCCAAATTGTAAATTATCACTAGCTTGTATGCTAAAATAGCCACCTAATGCATCACCTAGTCTGTATGAAACTCCAGTCCAAAACTTCTCGTTAAATAAAAAGTTTGCGGTTACATCAAATGATGGTGGTGCTCCATTAGTGAATTTGACTAAAAATGTAGGTTTAAAATGCAATTGTGGATTAAATTCTAATAAATAACCACCGTTTAGATAATAACTTACGCGTTCTATAGATACATATTGAATATCTGTTGTATTTTTAAATTCAAATAAGCGAGGAGCAGAAAGACCTAAGAACCAGACTTCATTTCTGTAAAAGAAACCTAAACCTAAATTTGGTTTCCATTCGTTAAAAATTCTATCTAAATATTGATCACCAATAGCATCTGGATTTGTAAGTAATTCATCTTCCAGACCATATTTATTTAGTCCTGCTTTTAATCCAAACGATAATTTATAATCCCATTTAAAATCAATAGTGTATGAAAAATCTGCATATAAAAATGTATTGTTTTCATAACCTAACTTATCATGAATTAGAGATAAGCCAACTCCAACTTTAGAGCGTGGAATTCCAGAATGTACCGCTAAAGTTTGCGTTACTGGAGCGCCTTTAACACCAATCCATTGGTTTCTATTTAAAAATGAGATATTCATTTTACCTTTAACTCCTGCATATGCTGGATTAATTGTAATGGTATTGAACATATATTGGGTGAACTGAGGTAACTGTTGACTAAAAAGAAAAGAAGGCAACATTAATAAAAATAGATATGGTATTAATAATTTTTTCATTTGTCTTCAACGCCTAATAGAATATAACCTTGAATTGGTTTTAATCCACTATTTACTAAATCAACAACATAATAATAAGTACCTGTTGGTAATTTTTCTGAATTCCCTAAAGATCCAGTTGGTGATTCACCTCTCCAGGTATTTTGGTAATCATTGGATTCGTATACTTTGGTTCCCCATCTATTAAATAGTTTTACTACGGTTTTGATATCACAAGCTAATTCATCGTCAATATTTGGGTTTAACGTATAACTTACATTAAATGTTTCATTTTTTAAGTCACCATTTGGTGTTACTAATACAGAGATATCAACATCGTTTATAGACCTAATACATGGATATTCAATACAATCATCATTAACATTAATAAAAATATCTTTAATATAAATACATTCATTATCCTCAACTGTATATTTAAACGTATAATCGCCTTCTGGCATTACATAAGGATCGAATACCATATTATTTAATACATCCATAGATTCACTTTCCCAGACACCATTTTCGTTTAAATCTACAAAATCATTTAGATATATCGCTTCTTCATCTATACATAATTCAATCGACTCATAATTCTCTTCATATTCAACAATCATATGGATTGTCTGCGTAAAAATTGAAGTGTTTGCACATTCGTCAATTACTGTCCAAGTTCTTAGTACATCATAACTAAATTCGTTAGTGGTATTAGAGATTATTTCTTCATTAAAATAAACATTTACTGAAGTACTGCAATTATCTATAAATTCCAACTCTGGAATATCAGGAACTTCACTACAGTATAATGTTATTTCAGTTTCTAGATCACTTATCAATTCAGGCACTATTGTGTCTTGATAATTGATTTGTTGTGTAATATCTATGGTGTTACCACAAGCATCTGCAATACTATAAATTCTAGTAATTGTTCCACCGCATCTATTTTCCTGATGTGTGTCTGAAACAAAAGAAATTATAGGTGTTGAACAATTATCGTTAGCATCAGTAATTAGAGTTATATCTGGATCAGGTACATTGTCTAGGCAATCAACAGTTAGCGTATCTAAGTTACTTGCAGTTGGCGGAATGGTGTCTGTAATTATAAAAATTTGTTCTGTTATAAATGTATTATTACATTCATCTGTAACACTATATGTTCTTATTATAGTCTCTGGACATGTTTGATTATCTGATGTTTCAGAAATAAGATTAACAGAAACATAATTTGATGTTATAGCTGGAAATGTATTATTTGTATAAGGTGTAGGGATTTCACTTGAACAATTTAGATTAACATTTTCTAAATTAATTGGTTGTGGATTTCCTGAATGATTCACAGTTATGGTATGAGATACATTTATGGTGTTACCACAAGCATCTGTAACACTGTAAATTCTGGTAATTATATCTTCACAATTGAAGTTTTCAATATTTTCTGAAACAAATTCTACAATTGGAATTGAGCAGTTATCTGTTTCGTCTATAACTATTTCTGAATCTTCCGCTGGGACATCATTATAACTTTCAACTTCGATATCTTGTGGATCACTTGCAGTAGGAGGAACATCATCAAATATTAAGATGTTTTGCGAAACATTTATTGTATTACCACATGCGTCTGTAACACTGTATATTCTTGTTATCGTTTCTGGACAAATTTGATTATCTGAAGTTTCTGAAACAAATGCTACTGTTGGTGTTGTACAATTATCCGTTGCATCTGTAACCTCATTAATATTAGGAACTGGAACTTCAGAATTACAAGCAAATTGAAGCGTTTGAGGATTTGAAGCTGTTGGTGCTATATCATCGTAAATTGTAAATAGTTGAGTGATATCTATATAGTTTCCACAATCATCAGCAACTCTATAAGTTCTGTTAATTGTTTCTGGACATGAATTATTATCAGACACATCAGAAAGATGTGTAACAGTTGGTATACTTGTATTATCTGTTGCTACAACAATTGAAGTATCTGGTTCTGGAATTTCTGAAACACATGATAAATTTAAATTATTTAAGCTATTTGCAGTAGGAGCTTCAATATCATTTACAATTATATTATGAGAGACATTTATGGAGTTACCACAAGCATCTGTGACACTATATATTCTTGTTAATGTTTCAGGACACGTTTGATTATCTGTAGTTTCAGAAACAAATTCAACAGTTGGAATTGAACAATTATCGGCTTCGTCTGTAACAACTTCTGTGTCTATTGGTGGTACTTCACTAATATTGGCTACGGTTATATTTTGAGGATTACTTGCCGTTGGATTGATATCATCATTGATGATAATATCATGAGACACATTAAGATAATTGCCACATTCATCAATAATTCTATAGGTTCTTGTTATTGTTTCAGGACAGGTTTGTTCATTTGAAACATCGGAAACAAAAGTTACTGTTGCTGTAGAAAAATTGTCTGATGCATCTGTTATAACATTTATGTTAGGAGCTGGAATTTCTGCTTCGCAACTAAATGTTAAATCTTGTGGCGCTGTTGCTGTTGGCGATTCGTTATCGTATACAATAATATCGTGAGATACATTAATAGTATTTCCACAATCGTCCGTTACACTGTAAGTTCTTGTTATAATAAGTTGACACGTATCGTTATTAGTTACTTCACTAATAAATGCAACGGTTGGAATCGCACAGTTATCGGCTTCGTCCAATACAACATTTATATCAGGAGTTGGAATATTAGCAATATCATATATTTCAATATCTGAAGGATTGCTTGCAGTAGGTGGAATATCATCATCAATAATTATAATTTGAGTGACATCAATATAATTACCACAATCATCTGTTACTCTATAGATTCTTGTAATGATTTCCGGACAAGAATTAGAATTTGTTGATTCAGATAAAAATGAAACTGTTGGAGTAGAATTATTATCACTAGCATCTGTAACCACATTAGTATTTGGAGCAGGTACATCAGTACTACATGTAAAACTTAGGGATTGTGGTGTGCTTGCAGTAGGCGGAACGTCATCATTAACAATTATTAAGTGTTCCACGTTTATGGAATTACCACAATCGTCAGTTATGCTATATATACGTGTTATGGTTTCTGGACATGTTTGATTATCTGAAGTTTCAGAAACAAAAGCAACTGTTGGTATTGAGCAATTATCTGCTTCATCAGTTACAACATTTATATCAGGAGCTGGTATACTTGAACTATCTGAAATTTGTAACGTATAAGGGTTACTAGCAGTTGGGTTTATATTATCATCAATTATTATTGTTTGATATACGTTTATACTATTACCACAAATATCTGTAACACTGTAAGCTCTTGTAATAGTTTCTGGACACGTATTATTATCTGAAACCTCAGACTCAAAGTTTATTATAGGTGTAGAGCAGTTATCTGCAGCATCTGCTACAACATTAATATTAGGTGCAGGTAAATCACCAATGCAGCTAAATTGAAGTGATGCAGGATTTGAAGCTGTTGGTGCAATATCATCATATATGGTTATTAATTGGGTTATATCTATATAATT
>JABDPN010000060.1 GCA_013042715.1 Flavobacteriaceae bacterium
ACACCGCATTTATCATTTTTACCGTTTTCACATCTATTGGTGTTATTTCCGCAGCAAATGATGGCGAATTTGTTCGATCCATTCTTGGAGATAACTACGTAAACATGACCTTAGAAAATATTGAAAAAGGTGATCCAGTTGCAGTTTATAAAAGTGGAAGTAATTGGGGAAGTTTTATTGGTATTACTATAAACAACTTAAAAGTTGGCATTATCGCATTTGTACTGGGGGTTTTTGGTGGTATTGGTACAGTCTATGTTTTATTTAAAAACTGTATTATGTTAGGTTCTTTTCAGTATTTCTTTTACGAAAAAAATGTGTTCTGGGAAAGTGTTAGAGGAATCTGGATACATGGTTCTATGGAAATTTTTGCCATTATTATAGAAGCGGCTGCAGGGTTAATTCTTGGGGCAAGTATTTTATTCCCGAGAACGTTTTCAAGGTTAGAATCGTTTAAACAAGGAGCAAAAACAGGAGTTAAAATATTAATAAGCACCTTCCCTTTCACATTTGCAGCAGGATTTTTAGAAGGGTTTGTTACGAGGTATTCTAATATAATGCCTAATTTTTTATCTGTTGGTATAATAATAATTACACTTAGTATCATTGCATATTACTACTTGATATATCCATTTAAGGTATTTAACACTTTAAAAAATGAAAGTATAAATGCCTTATAAAAAACTGTATTTAAAACATATTATAATACTTGTGCTTTTGCTTAACTTAAGCTATCAAGACACGCATGCACAAACACAAACCATTTCAGAAGAAAAAGTTTTTGAAGATGATTTTAAATCACATTATTCTGGAAGAAAATATAATTACGAAGGCAAAAAAGTAATTAAAAATACTGCTGATAAACCAAACGGTGAATTTTCAAAATACGAAAACGATTCAAATCCTGACATTAAAGAAGACTCGTCTCAAGATGTATTTTCATTAGATGGAAATCTATCTTGGTTATTCATAGTAATTCTTATTTCTGCAGTAATCTTTTTAGCTTTCACCTTACTTAATGATGGTACAACAGGTTGGTTTAACATTAAACGTAATACCTCGCTTACAGATTACCAAACCTTTAATGTGCAAACTGCACAACCAGACGATTTTATTACGTTAATAAATTCTGCTGAAAACGATAACAATTACAGACTAGCTATACGTTATTACTTCTTGTTTATACTAAAAACTATGAGCAACAAGAGTATAATTAAGCTAGAAGAAGACAAGACCAACACTGAGTACCTTAGAGAGATTAAAAACAAATCCTTTGCAAATCAATTCTCTAATGCACTTTACTTATATAATTACACATGGTATGGTGAGTTTGATCTAAACAAGCTTCAGTATAAAGCAGCTAAATCCAATTTTAAATCATTTTTAAAAAAGCTTAAAAGATGAAGAAAACTGGAATAATAGTAGCTTTAATTATTATTGCCATTGTGGTAATTGTAAAATCCTGTGACTTTAAGAGAATTCATGTTGTAAATTGGGAAGAATCGTTTAACGAAAAAAGCACAAATCCTTATGGTGTAAGTGTGTTTTACAAAGAGTTACCTAAACTTTTTAAAGATAATAGCATTAGAACAATATACTATACGCCTAGTACCTATCTCTACGCAAACTCCATTGATAGTTATGGTGACCACATTGCAGAAGGTAACTATGTTATTATTGGTAATTCAGATTACCTGGATGAATATGATATTGAGGAACTTCTAAACTTCACAGCAAAAGGGAATACCCTATTTATTTCAGATTATTATCCAGCTCAAAAAATAATAGACACCTTACATTTAAAAATTGGATTTAATAATAAAGTTAAAGACAGTACTTCCTTATTTACATTTACAAACACCAAATTAAAAGACAAACAGACTAAAATAGATAAACTTGATGGAAACTACTATTTTAGTGAAATTGGTCAAGATTCATACAAAGTCTTAGGACATGTTAAAGACTCTATTGAAAGAACAAATTTCATTGAAATTCCTCACATAGATGGAAGAATAATTCTTCACCTAGAACCTAAAGCTTTTACAAATTACAATCTATTAAAAAACGAAAATTATAAATATGTTGAAGGTGTATTAAACTATTTACCCACAGAAGATGTTTATTTTGATTCGTATACCAAGATGTTTGATGCCTATTATGGTAATGTAGAAGAAGAATCTAATTTAAGTTGGTTCTTAGAGCAAATTGCATTTAAATGGGCTTGGTATTTAGCTTTAATATTAACATTATTATTCATGATTTTTAATGCAAAACGAAGACAACGTATTATTAAAACCATTAAACCACTAGAAAATACAACAGTTGGTTTTGTAAAAACAATTTCTAATCTATACTACGAAACCGAAGACCATAAAAACATAATCGATAAAAAAATTACATATTTCTTAGAAAAGATAAGAACAGATTATAACCTAAACACATCTAAACTAGATGACGAGTTTGCAGAAAAACTATCTCAGAAATCTGGGAAAAGTTTAGAAGAAGTTACTAAACTTGTAAAATATATTAATTGGTTACGATCTAAAAAGGAATTCTTTGAAGAGAACTTAATTAACCTTAACAGACATATAGAAGTATTTTATTCAAAATAATTATGGAAGAACACAACGAGGCGCTGGAAAATAATAGCGAAGAATCTGGGCAAGTAGATAACACTGAAATGCAACAAGAGTCTTCAGAGTTACAATTTAAAAACAGATTAGATTTATCAGAATTACAAAAAAATGTAGAAAAAATAAGAATTGAAATTGGTAAAATTATTGTAGGTCAACACGATATGATAGATATGCTTATTGCGTCTCTTCTTGCCAAAGGACATTCGCTTATAGAAGGTGTTCCTGGAGTAGCAAAAACAATTACTGCAAAACTACTAGCAAAATCTCTTGCTGTTGGTTTTAGTAGAATACAATTTACTCCAGACCTCATGCCAAGTGATATTCTAGGGACTTCTGTTTTTAATTTAAAAACTTCAGAATTCGAGTTTAAACATGGCCCTATATTCTCTAACATGATTCTTATTGATGAGATTAACAGATCACCAGCTAAAACCCAAGCTGCTTTGTTTGAGGTTATGGAAGAGCAGCAAATTACCATAGATGGTCATCAATACAAATTGGATACTCCTTTTATGGTTTTGGCAACTCAAAATCCAATAGAACAAGAAGGAACCTATAGACTTCCAGAAGCACAATTAGATCGTTTTCTATTTAAAATTGATGTTGATTATCCTAATCTTGAAGAAGAAATAAATATAATTACCAGAGAACATGAACTTCAGGATAAAGTTAAAACCGAAAGTATCAATTCGTTTTTAAGTGGAAAGCAAATAGAAAAATATCAAAACTTAGTAACTAAAGTTTTAGTAGAAGAGAATCTACTAAAATATATAGCCGAATTAATTGTAGCAACTAGAACAAATCAGTTTTTATTCTTAGGAGCATCACCAAGGGCATCCATTGCAATACTTAAAGCTAGTAAAGCTTTTGCTGCCATGGAAGGTCGAGACTTTGTTACACCAGAAGACATTAAACGTGCAGCAATTCCTGTTTTACACCATCGTGTAATTGTTACTCCAGAACGCGAAATGGAAGGTGTTACAAGCAAAGAAGTGATTAAACACATTATAGAATCTGTAGAAATCCCTAGATAAATATGAATAAAAACGATTCTTATCACTAATAACTTACAAAATTTTGAATTTCTTTAAAGCTCTATACCTAGAATCACGATTTTTCCAAGTAGGAATACTAATAGTCGTGCTTTTTGGTTTTAGTTATTTTGTGCCTTTTTTATTCAACTTTGCACAAATGCTAATTCTTGTATTGCTTTCGTTCTTGTTTATAGATTTGTTGATTCTTTTTATTGGTAAACAAAAGTTTTTAGCTAATCGTATTGTTCCAGATAAATTATCTAATGGAGACCAAAACAATATTGAAATCGAGCTAGAAAACAACTATCCTATTAAAACCTTCTGTTCAATTATAGATGAATTACCAGAACAATTTCAAATAAGAGATTTTAAATTAAAATGTAAATTAGCACCTAAGTCACCCAAAACAATTTCGTATCAATTAAGACCAACACAACGAGGCGAATATCATTTTGGAGATTTAAATGTGTATGTATCCTCCATAATTGGTTTGGTTTCAAAACGCTATGCTTTTGATAGCGATACAATGGTTCCAACCTATCCAAGTTTTAAACAACTTAGAAAATTTGAACTCTTAAACATTAATAAAAATGCTATTGAATTTGGCCTTAAAAAAATTAGGCGCATTGGACATACCATGGAGTTCGAACAAATAAAGGATTATGTTCTTGGAGACGATTTACGAACCATTAACTGGAAAGCGACTGCTAAGAAAAATAGCTTGATGGTTAATCAATTTCAAGACGAAAAATCTCAACCTATTTATAGTATTATTGATAAAGGTCGCGTTATGCAAATGCCTTTTGAAGGTTTAAGTTTATTGGATTATGCTATTAATTCAGCTTTAATAATAAGTAATGTTGTTTTAAAAAAACAGGATAAAGCAGGTTTGTTTTCGTTTTCTAAACGTGTGGAAAATGTTGTTTTTGCTGAGCGAAGAAGTTCGCAAATGCGCATGATTCTTGAAGCTTTATATAACATTAAAACCGATTTATTTGAAAGTGATTTTAGCAGATTATACACTGAAGTCAAACAAAACATTACCCAACGAAGCCTAATTTTTCTATACACTAATTTTGAAACTTTAGATGGTCTACACAGACAATTATCATATTTAAAAGCGATAGCAAAAAACCATTTATTAGTTATAATTTTCTTTAATAATACTGAATTGGAATTGCTAACAAAAAACAAAGCTCAAAATATTAAAGACGTCTACGATAAAGCGATTGCAGAAAAATTTGCATTTGAAAAACGTCTTATTGTTAGTGAACTTAAAAAATATGGCATCTATTCCATCCTAACAACTCCAGATAGACTCACAGTAGATACTATTAATAAGTATTTAGAAATAAAATCTAGAGGAATGCTTTAATTATTGATTATTGATTAATTTAAAAGTGAAACCTATACTTTTATTCTTCCATTTTTTCCAAACTTTTACACTTCATCCTAAAAAAAATACAATTGGGATAGTTCTTTTATGTAACTCTGTTTATAGTTAAGATTTTTACAGTGTTAATCAAAATAAAACATAAACATGAAAACTTTAGCATTACTTATCGCATTATTTTTAGGAACTATATTATCTAATGCACAAGAAACATCAACGCAAGATATAACGGTTACCATAGAAAACGTTTTAAACAATAAAGGAAAGGTCCATTTAGCATTACATACTTCAGACACATTTATGAAGTCTGATGCTATTCAATCCTTATCTAGTACTATAGAAGACAGCAAAGTAACTGTTACATTTAAAAATGTAGAAGCTGGTGAATATGCAATATTAGTTTTACACGACGAAAATGAGAATAACAGAATGGATTATCTACCATCTGGAATGCCAAAAGAAGCCTATGCAATGTCTAACAACCCAATGCTTTTAGGACCACCACGATTTGAAGACGCTAAATTTCAACTAACCAATGAAGATCTTAATTTAAGTTTAAGATTCTAAATTAAATAAGGAGTATCGAAATCGATACTCCTTATTTTTAACTAACTAAAAACTAACCAATTATATTGTTTCATTTAACCATGCCTTCATCATCCAAACAGTTTTCTCTTGTTCTGTTATAAAACCACTCATCATCGAGTTTGTTCCTTCATCATTAGCTTCATCAGAGGAATCTAAAATAGCACGTTCTATGTTTAATAATTCTGAAATTGAATCAACTATTAAACGTACTGCTTTTTCGTCTTCAGAAATATTCTTTCCTACAGGAACTTTTGCTAGAGTACTATAGTCCTTAAAAGTATGTAAAGGTATCTGACCTAATGTTAATATTCGTTCTGCAATTTCATCTACTTTCATGTTTGCATCGTCATAAAATTCTTCAAATTTCACGTGTAAATCAAAGAAACGTTTTCCTTTAATATTCCAGTGAATGCCACGTAAATTTTGATAATACACTTGGAAATTTGCAAGTAACTCATTTAATTCTGTTGCAAGCTTTGTTGCTTTATCTTTTTCTAATCCTATACTGTTTAATTTCATAATTTCTATTTTATTCACT
Source organism: Flavobacteriaceae bacterium (assembly GCA_013042715.1). Taxonomy (GTDB): domain Bacteria; phylum Bacteroidota; class Bacteroidia; order Flavobacteriales; family Flavobacteriaceae; genus Site-B15. Next base: position 6,190 of record JABDPN010000060.1, read on the forward strand.
ACAAATTTAATTTATAATAAACGTTATTTTCTATAAATTTTATTGATAGTTTTTATATCTTTATAGTCAAAAATAATATCATGACAATTACACAATTATATTATGTTCTCGCTGTAGCAGAACATCAAAATTTCACCAAAGCAGCTGAAAAATGTTTCGTAACACAACCAACATTAAGTATGCAGATTCAGAAGCTAGAAGATCAATTAGATGTTCAAATTTTTGATAGAAGTAAAAAACCAATAGAACTTACTGAAATTGGAAAAAAAATAGTACTTCAAGCAAAAAATATTGTAAATGAAGCAGATAGGATTCAGGATATTGTGGATCAGCAAAAGGGTTTTATTGGAGGCGAATTTAAATTAGGCATCATTCCTACTATAATGCCAACACTCTTACCAATGTTTTTAAAAACGTTTATAAAACGCTATCCAAAGGTTAAACTCGTAATTGAAGAATTGACAACAGAAGAAATTATACAACGTATTAAAGACGGAAATCTAGATGCTGCCATAGCTGCTACACCATTAGAAAATGAATCTATTAAAGAACGTGTTATCTACTTTGAACCGTTTGTAGCTTATATTCCTAAACACCATAAACTCTATAGTGAAAGTAAAATTGATGCAAACGATTTAGAAATTGAAGATATGCTTCTACTTGAAGATGGACATTGTTTTAGAGATGGTATTATTAATCTGTGTAAAACATTAAAACAAAGTGGTGAGGAACATTTTCAATTGGAAAGTGGTAGCATAGAAATGCTAATTAAACTTGCTAACGAAGGCTTGGGCATGACTTTATTACCTTATTTACACACCATAGATTTAAACGATAAGCAAAAAGAAAACTTACGTTATTTTAACGAGCCTACTCCTGCTCGTGAAGTGAGTTTAATTTACAATAAAAGTGAATTGAAAATGCAGATTATTGAAGCACTTCAAGGTGTTATATCAGGAATAATTAGAGGAGCGATTGCATTTCAAAATGTTCAAATAATAAGTCCATTATCAAAATAAAAAAAGCGACCATCAGGTCGCTTTTCTTTTTATGATTTTAAATAAACCAGACATTTATCTAGTTCTGGATTTTTCTGTATTAGAGAATTAATAAAAACTTTTAACTCCTCTATTTCGTAAGGTAATAAGCGTTTCATCGCTTTTTTAACCTCCTTACAGAACAAATTAACATCAAAACTAACTTTGTTTAGCACAGTCTTGGTGTACTCGAACATTGCTCTTGCCATAAATTATAAGTTTAAGTTAATAAAAGTAGATGTATTTAATAGGCAAATATATTTATGTTTTTACAATTATAAATTTAATGAATTTTTTTTAATAAAATTGTACTTAAACAAAAATTTAACACCTAAAAGACACTAACAAACGTTAGTACTTAAAACCTATTATCGCCATCTAAAATATCACCTAAACCTCCAAGTAAACTACCCTCTCCTTTGTCCTTTCCTCCTGCTCTTGGAGCACTAGCTAATACGCGTCCTGCTAATCTGCTAAATGGTAATGATTGCACATAAACTGTTCCTGGTCCTTCAAGTTTAGCAAAAAATAATCCTTCGCCTCCAAACACTGTGTTTTTAATTCCTCCAACAAATTCTATATCGTAATTAACGTCTTGTGTAAAACCAACGATGCATCCTGTATCAACTCTTAAAACTTCTCCAAATTGTAGCGTTTTTTTTGCCATAGTTCCTCCTGCATGCACAAAAGCCATTCCGTCTCCTTCTAATTTTTGCATAATAAATCCTTCTCCTCCAAATAATCCTCTTCCCAACTTTTTACTAAACTCAATACCAATACTTACACCCTTTGCTGCACATAAGAAAGCATCTTTTTGACAAATAAATTTACTGTTAAACTCAGTAAGATCTATTGGTATAATCTTTCCAGGATAAGGTGATGCAAAAGATACATTTCTTTTACCTGTTAGATTATTATAAAATGCTGTCATAAATAGACTTTCTCCAGTAAGAATACGTTTTCCTGCACCCAATATTTTACCTAAAAATCCTTTGTCTTTTTGAGATCCATCTCCAAATATAGTTTCCATTTTAATACCATCGTCCATCATCATAAAACTCCCAGATTCTGCAATAACACCTTCTTGAGGATCAAGTTCTATCTCAACAAATTGCATTTCCTCACCATATATTCTGTAATCAATTTCGTGTGCTGTCATTTTAAAATT
>JABDPN010000066.1 GCA_013042715.1 Flavobacteriaceae bacterium
TTAAAGGGTATGGTAATTGGTGTTTTTACTGCTGAAGAATATGGTCTTTACATCCAAAATTCGTCTGCATTAAACAAACGTATGATGTCTATAGTAAAAGAGCGTTTAATTGACAACATTCAGGAAATTTCAGATATAAAAACCTTAGCTGCAGTTTAAAGCAAAGACTCCCCATTTAGATTAGTGGTGAGCACATCACTCATATAATCAAAAAATGGTCGTACTGTCTTAAAAGCTGTATTAACCTCGTCCATAAAAGTAGATGAGATAACTTCTTTGTCTGTATACTTTTTAGTAAAAATATACTGCTTCTTTTTTATTAAATCGATATTTGGATGGTTTCTATCAAACCCTTTAGGTGCTGTCTTTACTTCGTCACCAATAAATTCGTTTCCCCAAACTTTATTGAATGCTTTATTATTTAAGATGTTGCTTATTTCATCAGTATCCATTTCAAATTCTTTTCGAATTCGGAGTAGATCTTTAGGTTCTGGTTGCCAGAATCCTGTTGCAATAAAACTCTCGTTATTTGGTGCAATATGAAGATAGTAACCACCTCTTAATTCTGGTTTTTTTCTGTGAAAACTTCCTCCAAAATGCGTTTTGTAAGGTGTTTTGTTTTTTGAAAAACGTACATCACGATAAATTCTGAAAATTTTTAATTTATCAATATCATCATGTATGTTTAATTGATTATAAAGCTGATTATAAAATTGCTTGACCTCCTTTTCGAGTTCTTTGAACTCTGGTTTATTTTCATTAAACCAATCGCGATTATTGTTTTTTTCCAGACGCTTAAAAAAGGAAAAAACTTCTCTTGGTATAGTTTCATTCATAACTTTTATTTTTTTTAAAATACAAAATCTTAATTAATCGAATTCAATTTTGTTAAGAATTAGTCCTGAAGCTGGAGCAATATAATCCATGACCTCTGTACTTTCTAACAACAGACTTTGCTTTATGTAATCTAGAGTTATTTCACTTTTACCTAATTTAATAAGTGCTCCCATCATTAATCTAATCTGGTTTCGTCCAAAACCTTTTCCTTTAACACGAAGCATATAGGACTGTTCTGGGAAGAAATTTGCAGTATATAATGTGTTTTCAATAATTTCGCAAGAATCAATAGTTCTAATATACTTACCATCATTTGTAGGCTTATAAATATAGGTTTTAAAGTTATGTTCACCTTGAAATAACTTTGCTCCTTGTTGCATTTTATCAATATCTAATGCATCTAAAATAGTTGTAATAAAAGGTGCACAAAAAGGATGATTTTTTTGACCTTCTGTAAACAAATACAAATATTCTTTTGTTTTTGAACAATTAATTATATTGAAATCTTCATCTACTTCATGCATTGAAAGTGCTCTGATATCTTGAGGTAAATTATAATTAAAAAGCTCAAGAAAGTCTTTAAAATCATATATTGGTTGATTTTCTAGAAATAATTCAAATGCTGTTTCTGTAGCTGAAACCATAGCATCAGTACGTCCAGCAGCAAGAATTTTAAAGTGTTGATTATCGTCTAAAATAAACTTAAGAGTACGTTCAATCATGAGTTGTAAGGTTTTTAGTTTAGGCTGTTTTTGCCAACCATGAAACCTGTAACCCAAATACTGAACTTTAAAAACGTAATAAAAGCGTTTTCTAAACATTGTTACAAGTACGCTAAATTTTCAGTGTTGTCAAAGTATTAATGTCTGGATTTTAGGACTTCAACAATATCGTTGAGTTTATAACCCTTGGCTTGTAGTAATATTAAATAATGAAACAATAAATCTGCACTTTCATTTAAGAATAAATTATCATCATTATCCTTAGCTTCGATTACAACCTCTACAGCCTCCTCTCCTACTTTTTGTGCAATTTTGTTGATACCTTTCTTAAATAATGAAGCAACATAACTTTTGTCTTCAGAAGCACTTTTATGACGTTGTGTAATAATGTTTTCTAATTCAGAAAGAAATCCAAACTCTTGAGTATTTGTTTCTTTCCAGCATGTATCTGTTCCTTTATGACATGTTGGTCCTTGTGGTTTTACTTTAACTAAAAGTGAATCGTTATCACAATCGTTTTCTAAAGAAACTAAGTTTAAAACATTTCCACTTTCTTCACCTTTCATCCACAAGCGTTGTTTACTTCTGCTGTAAAATGTTACTTTTTTTGTTTCTAATGTTTGTTTTAAAGCTTTAGTATTCATATAACCTAACATAAGTACTGTTTTGGTTTCTGCATCTTGAATGATTGCAGGAATAAGTCCTTCTGAATTGTATTTTACTTCCATTATATTCTGACTTCAATATTATTATTCTTTAATTCTTGTTTTAAATCACTAATAGGAATTTCTCCAAAATGAAATACACTTGCTGCTAAAGCTGCATCTGCTTTTCCTTCAATAAATGTGTCAACAAAATGTTGTTTGGTTCCTGCACCTCCTGAAGCAATAATCGGAATATTTACGAGACGTGAGAGTTTTGCTAATGCTTTATTTGCAAATCCATTTTTTGTACCATCATGATTCATTGAGGTAAATAGAATTTCTCCTGCTCCACGCTCTTCAACTTCTGTAGCCCAATCAAAAAGTTTAATGTCTGTTGGAATAGTTCCACCAGCTAAATGAACAAACCACTCGTTTTCTATTTCTTTAGCATCAATAGCCACAACAATACACTGACTGCCAAATTTTTTAGATAATTGATTGATTAAATCTGGATTTTTAACTGCTGAAGAATTTATAGAGATTTTATCTGCACCATGTTTAAGTAATGCATCAACATCTTCAATTGATGATATTCCACCTCCAACTGTAAATGGAATATTGACTTGTTCTGCAACATGTAAAACCATTTCTAAAGTTGTAGCTCGTGCTTCTAAAGTAGCAGAAATATCAAGAAAGACTAACTCATCTGCACCTGCAATTGCATATTCTTTAGCTAATTCAACAGGATCTCCAGCATCAATAAGGTTAACAAAATTAACACCTTTAACCGTTCTTCCGTTTTTAATATCCAAACATGGTATAATTCGTTTTGCTAACATCTTCTTATTCTTTGTCAGTTCGAGTGATTTTGTATACAAAATTCACTCGATGTGACGTTAATTATTAATTATAAATTGTTCTAATTGTTTCAAACTAATCTTTTTTTCGTAAATAGCTTTACCGATGATAACACCTTCGCAACCTAGTTCTAATAATTTAGGAAGTTCATTGAAAGTTGAAATCCCTCCAGAGGCTATTAGTTTTAAATCTTTATTAGTTTCTTCTATTATATTTTTATACAAATCAAATGAAGGCCCTTTAAGCATTCCATCTTTAGAAATATCTGTACAGATCACATTGTGAATTCCTTTTGATAAATAGTTTTTTATAAATGGAATTACGTCAAGATTACTTTCTTCCTGCCAACCTGAAACAGCAATTTTCTCTTTTTTACAATCTGCACCAAGAATGATACGATCTGAACCATAAGTTTTTATCCAAGATTCAAATACATTTGGATTTTTAACAGCAATGCTACCTCCTGTAATTTGATTTGCACCAGAGTTAAATGCTATTTTTAAATCTCTATTCGTTTTTAAACCACCTCCAAAATCAATATTCAAATTAGTTTTAGTAGCTATTTGTTCCAAAACCTTATAGTTTACAATATGACTAGCTTTTGCACCATCTAAATCTACAACATGGAGATATTCTATTCCTGAATCTTCAAACATTTTAGCAACCTCAACAGGATTTTCATTATAAACTTTCTTAGTGTTGTAATCACCTTTAGTTAGTCTAACACACTTACCGTCTATAATATCTATTGCTGGTATTATTCTCATTTTATAATTCTAAAAAATTCTTTAATAATTTTTCTCCTGCAACGCTACTCTTTTCTGGATGAAATTGAACACCATAAAAATTCTCATGCTGCAGAGCTGTAGCATAATTTAATTGGTAATATGATGTTGCAATGGTTTCCTTACACTGTTCTGCATAATAACTATGTACTAAATACATATAATCTCCTTCATTAATACCTATAAATAAATCAGATTTTAGATTGCTAATTTTATTCCATCCCATTTGAGGTACTTTTACTGCTTTAGAAAACTGCTTCACATCAACATCAAAAATTCCTAAGCCTTTTGTATTACTCTCTTCTGTGTGATTACACATGAGTTGCATACCTAAACATATGCCCAAAACTGGTTGTTTTAATGTTGGAATAAGCTTGTCTAAACCAGAATTCTTAAGCATTTCCATAGCATGACCAGCTTCTCCAACTCCAGGAAAAATAACTTTATCAGCTTGATTAATAATTTCTGCATTATCAGTTAAAATAGCTTCATAGCCTAAGCGATTAAAAGCAAACTGTATGCTTTTAATATTTCCTGCTCCATAATCAATAATTGCCACTTTCATTATAACACACCTTTTGTTGATGGTAATATCATTTTTCCTAAATCACGCTTTACAGCCATTATAATTGCCTTGGCAAATGCCTTGAATATGGCTTCAATTTTATGGTGTTCGTTAGTGCCTTCAGCTTTTATGTTTAAATTACATTTTGCTCCATCAGTAAACGATTTAAAGAAATGCATAAACATTTCAGTTGGCATTTTACCAATCATTTCACGCTTAAAATCTGCTTCCCAAACCAACCAGTTTCTACCACCAAAATCAATAGCTACTTGCGCTAAACAATCGTCCATAGGTAAACAAAAACCATAACGTTCAATACCTAATTTATTGCCTAGAACTATATTAAATAATTCACCTAAAGCAATTGCTGTATCTTCTATGGTGTGATGCTCATCAACCTCCAAATCACCATCTACTTTTATATTTAAATCCATTTGACCATGACGTGCAATTTGGTCTAGCATATGATCAAAAAAGGCTAATCCAGTATCGATATTGCTTTTACCAGTTCCATCAAGATTTAGGTCAATTCTTATCTTGGTTTCATTAGTGTTTCTAGTAATTCTTCCAGTACGTTCTTTTGCTTTTAAAAATGTATAAATTGCTTCCCAATCATTTGTTTCTAAGGCTATGTATTGATCTAACTCTTCTCGCCTTACAGTTATTTCGTTTGTGCCTAAATTGGTGTTATCATTTATATAAATCCCCTTTGCATTTAGGTTTTTTGCTAACTCAATATCTGTTAATCTATCACCTATTACAAATGAGTTTTCTAAATCGTAATCTTTAGAAAAATACTTGGTTAATAATCCTGTATTAGGTTTACGTGTTGGAGCATTGTCTTTAGCAAAAGTTCTGTCTATAAATTGTTCTCGAAATTCAACACCTTCATTTTTAAAAGTATCGACTACAAAATTATGTACTGGCCAAAATGTATCTTCAGGATAAACGTCCGTTCCTAAGCCATCTTGATTTGTAATCATGACGATTTCAAAATCAAGTTCCTTACAGATTTTGTTCATGTATTGAAACACCTTTGGATAAAAAATAAGCTTGTCAAACGTATCAATTTGTTCGTCTGCAGGTTCTTTTATTAGTGTTCCGTCACGATCTATAAATAAAACACGTTTCATATTATAATGTTTTTAATACTTCTATTAATTTTTCATTCTCTTGCTTTGTACCAATAGTAATTCTTAAGCAGTTTTCACAAAGTGGTTGCGAAGTTCTGTTTCTAACCACAATACCTTTTTCTATAAGTTGGTTATAGCGCTTTTTAGCATCATCTACTTTGATTAGTAAAAAGTTAGCATCTGAAGGATATACTCTCCTAACATACTCTAGTTTATTAAATTCTATTTCAAGAATTTCTCTTTGGTATTTTAGAGCAATAATTTGATGTTTTAAGACATCAGTTTTTAAAAGTTGTTCAATAGCTTTCTCCTGAGATAAACTATTTACATTGTAAGGTGGTTTTATCTTATTTAAAACTGAAATTATATCTTCTGAAGCATAACAAATTCCAAGTCTAATTCCTGCCATTCCATAAGCCTTTGATAAAGTTTGTGTAACGATTAAGTTAGAAAACTCATCTAACCGATTCAACCAACTCTTTTGTTCTGAAAAATCTATGTAAGCTTCGTCTATGACAACAATACCATTAAATTCATTTAATAATGTTTCAACTTCATTTGAACTAAAACTGTTTCCACTAGGATTGTTTGGTGAGCATAAAAACAAAAGTTTTGAGTTTTGATTTGACGCTTTTAAAATTGTATCAACCTGTGGTTGAAACTTATCAGATAGGTTAACTTTTATAATTTCTATTGCATTTATATTTGCTAAAACCTCGTACATACCATATGTTGGTGGTAATGTAATGATGTTATCTTTATTAGGATTACAGAACGCTCTAAATATTAAATCTAATACTTCATCGCTACCATTACCTAATAGAATTTTTGACTTAGAAACACCTTTTTGCTTAGCTAAAACATCTTTAACAGAATTCTGTTGAGGATCTGGATAACGATTACAACCAGTATTAAATGGATTTTCATTTGCATCCAAGAAAACCATATTTGCAGATGCATTTTTATACTCGTCTCTTGCAGATGAATATGGTTTTAATGACTTTACGTTATCGCGTATTAAATCTTGAATATTCATGATTTTAAGTCTTTTAATCGTAGGGTTACAGCATTCTTGTGTGCTTGTAATCCTTCTGCTTCTGCCATTAACTCGATAGTTTCTCCAATATTGATTAAACCTTCCTTAGTGATATTTTGAAACGTAATACTTTTTGTGAAACTGTCTAAATTTACACCTGAATACGCTTTAGAAAAACCATTAGTTGGTAAGGTATGATTTGTTCCAGAAGCATAATCGCCTGCACTTTCAGGTGTGTAATTACCAATAAATACTGATCCAGCATTATAAATTCCGCTTATATAAAATTCATTAGTAGAAGTACATACAATAAAATGTTCTGGACCATATTCATTTATTAATTCTAAAGCTATTTTATCATTTTCAACATAAATGAGTTTTGAGTTTTTAATAGCTTTTTCTGCAATTGCTTTTCGTGATAAATCTTCGATTTGTTTTTTCACTTCTTTTTCCACTTTACTAATTAGGTCCTTTGATGTTGAAACTAAAATAACCTGACTATCTGTGCCATGTTCAGCTTGACTCAACAAATCTGAAGCCACATAAGAAGCATTAGCAGAATCATCTGCAACAACTAACAATTCACTTGGACCAGCAGGCATATCTATTGCTGTTCCATATTTAGTTGATAATTGTTTAGCAACAGTTACAAACTGATTTCCAGGCCCAAAAATCTTGTAGACTTTAGGTATTGAATCAGTTCCAAATGTTAATCCAGCTATAGCTTGGATTCCTCCTACTTTTAAGATTTTAGAGCAACCACAAAGTTGAGCTGTATATAAAATTTCATTAGCTATTTTACCTTCTTTATTTGGAGGTGAACAAAGTACAATTTCTTTACAACCTGCAATCTGAGCAGGAATAGCTAGCATTAAAACCGTTGAAAACAAAGGTGCTGTTCCTCCAGGAATATACAATCCAATTTTTTCTATTGGTCGTTTTTCTTGCCAGCAAGTCACTCCTTTTGTGGTTTTAATGTTAACTTTTGAGGTTTTTTGTGCAGCATGAAACACTTCAATATTTTGCTTCGCGTTTTGAATGGCAGTTTTTAAGTCTTCAGGTATTTGTTTTGATGCTTCATTAATTTCAAAATCTGAAACTTCAATTGTATCTATTTCTACATCATCAAAAATTGAGGTGTATTTAGCTATAGCAAAATCACCTTTAAGTTGTATATCCTGAAAAATTTGATTTACAGTATTCTCAATATCTTCAATAGATTGTGTTGGTCTTATAAGAATTTTAGACCATGAATTTTTTGATGGATTTATTAGTGTTTTCATTAGATTACCATTTTTTCAATTGGACAAACAAGAATTCCTTGAGCTCCATTAGCTTTTAACTCATCTATTATTTCCCAAAACTGATTTTTATTAATTACAGTATGAACAGAACTCCAGCCTTCTTCAGCTAATGGTAAAACCGTTGGACTTTTCATTCCAGGTAAAATCTTAATAATATCTTCCAATTTATCGTTTGGAGCATTAAGTAAAATGTATTTTGATTTTCTACCTTTTAAAACCGATTGTATTCTAAATTGAATGGTATTTAAAATATCCTTATTTTTTTCTGAAATTAAAGGAGATACTGCTAGAACAGCTTCAGAAGTAAGAATAACTTCTTTTTCTATTAAATTATTTTTAAACAACGTACTTCCACTGGAAACAATATCAACAATTGCATCTGCAAGTCCTATGTTTGGAGCAATTTCAACAGATCCATTAATAATATGCAAGCCAGCATCAACGTTGTTTTGTAATAAATATTTTTTGACTGTGTTTGGATACGATGTTGCTATTTGTTTTCCTTCGAGGTCATCTATAGTGTTATAATTTGAAGACTTTGGAACAGCAATACTAACTCTACATTTAGAGAAACCTAAGCGTTCAACAAATTTTATGTCATGTCCTTTTTCAATTAGTACATTTTCGCCAATAATAGCTGCATCTACTACACCATCTCTTAAATATTGTGGGATATCACCATTTCTTAAATAAAACACTTCTACAGGAAAATCTCGTGCTGAGGCCTTGAGTTGGTCTTTCCCGTTATCTATGGAAATACCAATATCCTTAAGTAATTTCATTGAATCTTCATTAAGACGTCCTGATTTTTGAACTGCAATTTTTAATTTACTCATTTTTCTTTTTTTAGTGTTTGAGGCAATCTTAACGGAAACATATAAAAACAAAAAACCCGAAAGATTGACTCAAACGGGTTTTTAATATATTTTAAATTAATTCAATACATCATTAGCT
>JABDPN010000067.1 GCA_013042715.1 Flavobacteriaceae bacterium
AACTGGAGGAGGCGGAATGTTTGGAATGGGTGGAATGCCAGAAATGTACAATCTTGTGGTAAATACTAATCACGAATTGGTTGGACAAATTCTAAACACCAAAACACGCAAAAAGCAAGAACGTCTAATTAACCAAAGTTTAGATTTGGCTAGACTTTCTCAGGGTTTACTAAAAGGTGAAGAACTAACTAGTTTTATAAAACGCAGTTACGATATGATTAAGTAAATCATCTTTTCCATAAAGGAAAATCTACATATATTCTAAAAACCACTTCCTAGAAGTGGTTTTTTTATTTAAAATCAATATTGTAAGCGATTATTAAAATAATTCTTTAATACTGATACTTGTATTAACCAAGCTATTCCAAAGAAACAAACTGCGTAACCAAATATTTTTGTAAATTTAATTCCAGATAGTATTTCTACAAGACCATTATTAGATACAATGCTAAAATCTAGAGCATCTAATACAAGTGAGTTTTCATTATTACTAATCATCATATATATTGAAATTCCAGAAAGTATAGTTATAATAGCAAACCAACCTATTTTTGATATTAGCGGTTTGTAGACAATTTTTTTCTGAGAATTCATTTCTATTGAATCCATAACATTAGAAGTAAACTCTAAAGTTGGTTTTTCTATTGGAGCATCTTTAATTACTTTTTTAATTAAATCATCAAAGTGCTGTTCTGTATGTTGTTCCATAACTTACAATGGTTTCGTTATCTAATTCTTTTTTTAAAATTGTAGCTAACTTCTTTCTAGCTCTAAACAATTTCACTTTTATATTATTTGCCTTAATTCCTGTAACATCTGATATTTCTTCTAAAGATAACTCATCAAAATAATATAGAGTTAACATAAAGCTATCCTTACTTGGTAATTTATTTAAACAATACTTGATTGTTTCATGACGTTCTTTTTGCTCTAATGCATCGTATGCATTTTCTATAGTTTTTACTTCATGAGCTGAGTATTCATCAATTGCCACATTATTGTTAAACTTAGTGTTTTTCTTAATTCTATCTAGTGATGAATTGTATGCAATTCTATATAACCAGGTAGAAAACTTAGAATCACCTTTGTACTTATCTATAGATTTAAAAGCCTTTATAAAAGCATCTTGAGCAACTTCTTCTGCTTCTTCTCTATTCTTTAACATTCGCAACGTTAACGTAAAAATTAAATCTTTATAGCGATCTACTAATACTGAAAAAGCATTAGTATCTCCATCTATAATTTTAATAATTATGTCTTGGTCGTGGTTAGTCATTATTTAATAGACTATTTAAGTGTTGTTTTGGTTACACTTTTAAAAAAAATAAAAAATAATGTAACCTAATTTAATTTGTTATCGTCATAGAGACATACAATTAAAAATAATCAATTAAAAACAAACAATTATGGAAGCAGTTATTTTAGCAATTATATTTGGATCAATTTTCGGAGTATTTTACTTATACTTTTCTACAAGAAACAAAGAACGCTTAGCGTTAATAGAGAAAGGTGCTGATGCATCAATCTTCGTACAAGGTAAGAAACATGCAGCTCCTATTTGGAAAGTATTAATATTAAATCTTGCTTTCTTATTTATTGGTGTAGGTTTAGGAGTATTTATCGCATTATTACTTACTACTTTTACAATGCTTAATGAAGAAGCAGTATATCCTGCAATAATATTTATTATGGCTGGACTTGGTCTTTATGTTGGATTTATTCAAACAAAGAAATTAGTTGAATAACTTATAAATAACAAATCAAAATTAAAACCATCTTGTTAACGAGATGGTTTTTTTATTTTTAATACGTATCTTGATAAACAACTATTATATAACTATATAAATTCGTGAATAACCCAATAAAAATAATATGAATTTAAACTTGGCTGTCCTTATAGATGGCGACAATATTCCATCTGCTTATGTAAAAGAAATGATGGAAGAAATAACAAAATATGGAAATCCAACCATAAAAAGAATATATGGAGACTGGACCAAGCCACATTTATCTAAATGGAAAAACTTATTGCTTGAAAATGCTATTACTCCTATTCAGCAATATGGTTATACAACTGGTAAAAATGCTACGGATTCTGCAATGATTATTGATGCAATGGATATCCTCTATTCTGAAAAAGTTAGCGGCTTTTGTCTTGTTTCTAGTGATAGTGATTTCACAAAATTAGCAACCCGTTTAAGAGAAGCTGGCATGCAGGTAATTGGTATTGGTGAAAAGAAAACACCAAACCCTTTTATAGTAGCTTGTGACCGATTTATTTATATAGAAATTTTGAAATCACAAAGTGAAAAAATTGAAACTGGTACTGAGAAAGAATCTAATAAAGATACTATAGATAAAATCACAGCTAAAGACATTAAACTTATCTCTTCAACTATATCAGATTCATCAGATGAAGATGGCTGGGCTTTCCTAGGAGATGTTGGTAGTTTATTACAGAAAAAACGTCCCAATTTCGATTCCAGAAATTACGGTTTTATTAAACTAACACCTTTAATTAAATCTATAGGAGAATTTGAAATTGAACAACGTGAAAATCCTAAAAGCAAACACAAATTAATTTTTGTCAAGAATAAGGAAAAAAGGAGAAGAAGAAGTAAAAAATAAATATCTTACTCTACAATAAAATCAAAATACGTATTTGGAAAAGGTTCATCTCTTAATGTAAAATGCCACCATTCTTGCGGATAATGCATAAAACCATACTTTCGCATTATAGTTTGTAACAGCATTCTATTTGCTAGTTGTTGTGTTGTAAGTTCTTGGTAAGTAACCCAAGATTGATTTCCAAAAAAATCGTAAGGCGTTCCCATATCTAAAGGCTCACAGGTGTTTTTATCTACTAGTGTTATATCTAATGTACTACCTTTACTATGTCTAGAATGCGATGCTATATATTCGCGTTTAAAAAGTTCATTTTTAGGCACATTTGGATAATAATATTGTTTATTAATTGTATCGTTTAAGTCTCTTGCCCACCTTACAAAATGATCTACAGCACGTTGTGGTCTGTAAGCATCGTAAACCAAAATGGACAAATTATAATCTTCCAATTCGTCTTGTACCTTTTTTAATGCCATTGTAGCAGATTCAGTAAGTATAACCACTTCCCTATTATAGCCATCAATTGGAATTCCTATAAAATTATGGGTTCCTGTATAACGTAAATCTACTTTTATACTTGGTATAAAAGATTCAACATACACAAAACCTTTCGGCAACATGTCTTGTGCAGAAAGATAAATACTAAAGAGAAAAAATATAAATACTTTAAATTTCATAGTTACATGGACTTATGCTAATTTAGAAAAAAAAGAAGTATGGCCTTATTTCCAGATTTAGAATTTATTAATTTAAACCTTCAAGATGCAACAATACACTATTATCCAAACTTCTTAAATCTAGAACAAGCAGATCGGTATTTTCATTATTATTTAAACCATACAACATGGCAACACGATAAGATTACCGTTTTTGGCAAAACTTATGATCAACCACGTCTTACAGCTTTTTACAGTGAACACAATGAGCCCTTAAAGTATAGTGATATTACTATGCATCCACATAATTTTGAAAAAGAATTTCTTGAATTAAAAAAAAACATTGAAATTAATACACAATCAAGATATAATTGTTGTTTGATTAACCTCTATAGAGATGGAAGCGACAGTAATGGTTGGCATGCAGATAATGAAAAACAATTAGGTAAAAATCCTATAATTGCTTCATTAACTTTAGGTGCAGAGCGTTTCTTTCATTTAAAACACAAAACTAAAAAGCAACTTAAACACAAAATACTTTTAAAACATGGAAGTTTGTTACTAATGAAGGACAAAACGCAACATTTTTGGTTACACCAAATACCTAAAACAAAAAAACAAATAGGAAAACGAATTAATTTAACCTTTAGGCATATAAAATAAGAAACCGAGTTCCCTCAAACTCGGCTTCTCTAATTTGCTTTTTTATTACGTAATTTGATTTAGGGTTACTACATCAACAACATAATGCAAATTTTAATTAATTAATCCATTGAACTAAAAACTATTATTTTAGTACACTTCAAATGTAGAATTATATTTGAATTCATCGTTTAAAAACAGTATTTTTTCGATGAAATACACTTTATTTTAACATTTATCGATTAAAAACATATAATATCGACTAAATACATAAAAATATTAGTTGAATTTAATCATCATAAGTTGTAAAATAATATTGAAAAAAAAGAGTTCTAAACTTGAATGCTTTAGAATTTTGATTCAATAATTGTAATTTTATTAAATAATGTCATATTATGAAATTTAAATTATTATTAATTATGGTTATATGTTCAGTATTTGGACATACACAAGTAAAAGAATTTAATACTCAAGAAATAACTATTAATTCTTTTGTAGATGGTACATTACTTACTCCTACAGCTTCAGAAACTGAATCCTTAGCTATAATTATTCCTGGATCTGGACCTACAGATAGAGATGGAAACCAGAATTTCGCAAAAAGCAATGCATTAAAAAAACTAGCTGAAGCTTTAACTATAAATCGTATAGCTACATTTAGGTACGATAAACGCATTGTTAAACAAATAAAACAAGGCAATCCAAATGTAAACATTCTATTTGATGACTTTGTAACTGATGCTATTTCTGTTGTA
>JABDPN010000070.1 GCA_013042715.1 Flavobacteriaceae bacterium
AACTGCTTATGCAACTTATCAAAGTAACGATTACGGAAAAGATTATCAGTATAGTGCATATGGAACAGGAAGCATGGCTTATGGTCATGTTGGATATGTATTTGCAGGCGATAAGAATAAAACAAGATATCAACCATATGTAGCATATGCTTCTAATAGCTATGATGCTTTAGACGATAATAGAAATGTATTTTCTGTTGGTACAAATGTGTATATGAGTGGTCATAATTCAAAATTAACTTTAGAATATAAAAATCAGAAGTTTGGAGAATCTAAAGGAACTGTTTCGCTTCAAGCAATGATTTATCTATAAAACACAACAACAAAATATTGTAAAAAAAGAGCCTAAAGTATTTAGTAATATTACTAAATATATGGTTTATAGTTTCTTATGGATGTGTAATTTTATTTAGAGATGCTTTAAATAAAATACGTTTTGGTGGTTTTAAACACCAAAATACTATATTCTCTAAAGACGATTTTAAGGTTCCATCAACAATTGATGATCCAATAATTATTGACGAAATCCAATCTGTTTTTAAATCACATAAGTCGGAAAATATTAAAAAATGTTAACCTGATAATTTATTAAGATTTTAATCGAAAAATAGCTAAAAAACATATAAAAATTGTGCTAAATATCGTAACTTTATTAGGTATTTTTTGTAAATCAAATTTCAATCAACATAACAACTTTTTATTATGAGTAGTTACCATATCAAAAACTTAGAAGAGTATTTCCAAGTCTACAGAAAATCTATTAGATATCCTGAAGTATTTTGGGAAGAAATTGCCGAAGAACACTTCCTTTGGCGTAAAAAATGGGACAATGTTTTAAGCTGGGATTTCCAGAAACCAGAAATTAAGTGGTTTGAAGGAGCTAAATTAAACATTACCGAAAATTGTATAGACAGACACTTAGGAATTCGAGGGGATAAAACGGCTATTATTTGGGAGCCAAATGACACCAATGAGAAAGCACAACACATTTCTTATCATGACCTTTATGAGCGTGTAAACAAGTTTGCAAATGTTTTAAAAGGACAAGGAATTAGAAAAGGTGATCGTGTTTGTATTTATTTACCAATGATTCCTGAATTAGCTGTTTCTGTATTAGCTTGTGCCAGAATTGGTGCTATTCACTCAGTTGTATTTGCAGGTTTTTCTGCATCAGCATTAGCAACACGAATAAATGATTGTGATTGTAAAATTGTATTAACTTCAGATGGATCTTATAGAGGTAAAAAATCTATAGATTTAAAAGGAATTGTGGATGAAGCATTAGAAACTTGTCCAGGAGTAGAAACAGTTTTAGTTGCAAAACGAATCAATTCAGATATACCTATGGTAGATGGTCGAGATAAATGGCTGGAACCTCTATTAAAGAAAGCATCTTCTGAATGTGAACCAGAAATTATGGATGCTGAAGATCCATTATTCATTTTATATACTTCCGGTTCAACAGGTATGCCTAAGGGTATGATGCATACAACTGGAGGTTACATGGTTTATGCTGCTTATACATTTAAAAATGTATTCCAGTATAAAGAAGAAGATGTCTATTGGTGTACAGCAGATATTGGATGGATTACAGGACACAGCTACATAGTTTATGGACCATTAGCAAATGGAGCCACAACAGTAATGTTTGAAGGTGTACCTAACTATCCAGATTGGGGACGTTTCTGGGAAATTGTAGAGAAACACAAAATTAACCAATTCTATACTGCACCAACAGCTATTAGAGCATTAGCTAAAGAAGATTTAAAATATGTAGAGGATCATGATTTATCGTCATTAACAGTTTTAGGTTCTGTTGGAGAGCCTATAAACGAAGAAGCGTGGCACTGGTATAATGACCATATTGGTAAAAAAGTATGTCCAATTTCAGATACCTGGTGGCAAACCGAAACAGGAGGTATCATGATTTCTCCTATTCCGTTCTCTACACCAACTAAACCAACTTATGCTTCACTTCCAATGCCAGGAATTGTTCCTTGTTTAATGGGAAAGGATGGAAAAGAAGTACAAGGAAATCAAGTACTTGGTCGATTAGCATTTAAATTCCCATGGCCAGCAATGGCTCGAACCATTTGGGGAAATCACAAGCGTTATAAAGAAACCTATTTTGCAGATTACGATAACTATTATTTCTCTGGAGATGGAGCGATGCGTGACGAAGTAGGATATTATAGAATTACAGGTCGAGTAGACGATGTTATTATTGTTTCCGGACACAACTTAGGATCTGCACCAATTGAAAATGCAATTAACGAGCATCAAGGTGTGGCAGAATCTGCTATTGTTGGATTCCCTCACGATATAAAAGGAAATGCACTTTATGGATTTGTTATCCTTAAAGACGAAGCGCTTGATAGAGATCATGATGAATTACGTCGTGAGATTAATCAGAAGATTACAGAACGTATTGGGCCTATTGCTAAACTCGATAAGATTCAGTTTACAAGCGGATTACCAAAAACACGCTCAGGTAAAATTATGAGACGAATCTTAAGATGCGTTGCTCACAATACACCAGACGAATTAGGTGATACAAGTACATTACTAAATCCAGAAGTTGTACAGGAGATTATAGACAATGCACTTTAGCATTTTTTATTGAGCTTAATCTTCTCTTAGATTAAAAATAAAAACCACCTCAACAAAGGTGGTTTTTTTGTGTTGTCGTTTAACGGTTTAGGCTATGCTGTCGTTTCGGAAAAATCGGCAAGGTTTTTTTGCAAAAGACAATTTGTTAGCAAATATACAGGTTTTTCCTACAAGGAAAATTCGCCCTAATATAGTAAAACCATTATTAGCTGTAGTTTTTTATTATATCAATTAAATCATTCGGTTTTTCTATCTCATAATCTGGTTTAAAATTCCACGAATCAATGTCAGCTCCACTATATTTAACTCCAACCGATAATATTATTGTTCTTCCTAATTCTTTTCCTATGTTTCTTGCAAATTCGACATCTCCCTCATGGTCTCCAACATAAATAATTATTTTATTTTCAATCGTATCAAAAATTTGATTTAGACATTTTACACCTCCAAATGAAGAAGGTTTTTGCTTGTCATTTGGGATATCATCATATCCTATTATAGCATCAAATTTATTTGACAAATCATTAGTTTCTAACGTTTCTAAAATATTTTTCGATGAATTTTGAGAACAAATTCCTTGTGGTAAATCAATTTCTCTAACTGTCTCAATAATCTGAGAAAAAGGATAAACAGGAGTATTATTCTTTAATTGATATTTAGTCCATAATTTACCCGCTGAAATCATTTCATCATAAGTCATTTTGTAATAATTTAAATATAAATCTTGCCAATTATTAGCTTTATGATTTGCAAAATGATAATCTTTCTCGCTTGATAAATAAATCGGTAAATTTTCTCCTGATAATCTTGGGCAAACTTCTAAAATTATCTGTTTAGTTATATCAATATTTTTTAAAGCAGAATTAACTAATGTTCCATCATAATCCCACAAAATTCCAGCTATTTTTCGATTTTTCATCTTTATTACCACAAACGAACTTATATAATTCGTTTTAATGATTTATATATTGTTTTAAACGAATTTACAGTTTTTATTTCTTATTGTCAATTCGAATAATTCAGGGCTTTTAGTAAAGTTTTAAACATTTATAATACATATATTGTTTAGTTATACATACATCAAAATAATGCATTCTTAAAACTTAATTCTATAATTATCAATTTCGTAAAAAGCACCTTTCAATTTTAAGATTTGTGTAATCCCATTTTATAACTATAAAATGTATTGTTTTTTGCTTTAGTTATAGTCATGTAAGTATATTTAATATACTGTTAATAAGTTGATTAGCTATTAGTGGTTAGAGTTAAACATCGTAGAATAAAAAATACAATTCCATATATAAGTTTATCAAAATATACTTTAGCTTACTTATAGTAATTTTGTTATTAATTTTTATCACAAAAACATTTAATAAAACAAATTCACATAATGAAGAATACATTATTCGATAAGGTTTGGGATGCACATGTAGTACAGGATATAAAAGATGGTCCTCAAGTCTTATTTATAGATAGACATTTTATACATGAAGTTACTAGTCCAGTAGCTTTTTTAGGTTTAAAGAGTAGAGGAATAGGTGTTTTACATCCAGAACGTACATTCGCCACTGCAGATCATAACACACCAACGATAAACCAGCATTTACCAGTAGAAGATCCATTGTCTGCTAATCAGTTAAAGGCTTTAGAGGAAAATGCAAATGAATATGGCATTAGTCATTGGGGACTTGGTCATGAAAAAAATGGTATTGTACATGTTGTAGGTCCGGAAAATGGTATTACACTTCCTGGAGCAACCATAGTTTGTGGTGATTCGCATACATCAACGCATGGTGCTTTTGGTGCTATTGCTTTTGGTATTGGAACCTCTGAAGTAGAAATGGTTCTGGCAACACAATGCATTATGCAGCCAAAACCTAAAAGAATGGTTATTAATGTAAATGGTGGGCTAGGAAAAGGTGTGACACCAAAAGATGTGGCATTATATATCATTTCTAAACTAACCACTTCTGGAGCAACAGGTTTTTTTGTTGAATACGCTGGAAATGTCTTTAGAGACATGTCTATGGAAGGACGAATGACTGTGTGTAACCTCAGTATAGAAATGGGAGCACGTGGTGGTATGATTGCACCAGACGATAAAACTTTCGCCTACTTAAAAGATAGAATGCATACTCCAAAAGGAGACGCTTGGGATAAAGCCATGGACTACTGGAATACCTTAAAAACAGATGAAGGTGCAGTTTTCGATAAGATTTACGACTTTGATGCTGCAGATATCGAACCTATGATTACTTATGGTACCAATCCAGGAATGGGAATTGGAATTTCGCAATGTATTCCTAATGCAGATGACGTAGAAGGAGGAGAAGCAACATATAAAAAATCCTTAAGCTATATGGATTTTAATGAGAGTGATGAGATGATTGGTAAAAAAGTAGATTATGTATTTATTGGTTCTTGTACTAATGGAAGAATTGAAGACTTTAGAGCATTTGCTTCTATTGTAAAAGGACGCAAAAAAGCAGATCATGTTACTGCTTGGTTAGTTCCTGGGTCGCATATTGTAGAAGATAAAATAAAAGAAGAAGGTTTATTAGATATTTTCTCTGAAGCAGGTTTTGTCTTAAGAGAACCTGGTTGCTCTGCATGTTTAGCTATGAATGACGATAAAGTACCAGCGGGAAAATATGCTGTAAGTACTTCTAATAGAAATTTTGAAGGACGACAAGGTCCTGGATCACGAACGTTGTTAGCAAGTCCACTTGTGGCTGCTGCAGCTGCTGTAACTGGAGTGGTAACAGATCCAAGAATATTACTTTAATAAATTATTTAAAAAATGGCATACGATAAATTCAAGATATTACAAAGTTCAGCATATCCATTACCAATAGAAAACGTCGATACAGATCAGATTATTCCAGCACGTTTTCTAAAGGCAACAGAACGTAAAGGTTTTGGAGATAATTTATTTAGAGACTGGAGATACAATGCAGATGGTACACCAAAAGTAGATTTTGTATTAAACAATCCAAAGTATTCTGGAAAAATTCTTGTAGGAGGAAAGAACTTTGGTTCTGGTTCTTCTAGAGAACATGCAGCTTGGTCTGTTTACGATTTTGGTTTTAGATGTGTAATCTCTTCTTTTTTTGCAGATATTTTTAAAAACAATTGCTTAAATATTGGTGTATTGCCAGTTCAGGTAAGTGCTGAATTTGCTCAAAAAATATTCGCTGCTATTGAAGCAGATCCAACTACAGAAATTGAAGTTAATTTACCTAACCAAACCGTTACACTATTGGCAACTGGTGAATCGGAAAGTTTCGATATAAATGGTTACAAAAAGAATAACATGCTTAATGGTTTTGATGATATCGATTATCTACAAAGTATTAAGCAAGAAATAACTGAATTCGCTAAGACAAGACCATTTTAAAAAAGATGAGTAAAAGAAAAATAGAAATAATGGATACGACACTTCGTGATGGTGAGCAAACCTCTGGAGTATCGTTTTCAGTTTCTGAAAAATTAACCATTGCAAAATTATTACTACAAGAATTAAAAGTAGATCGCATTGAAATTGCATCTGCTCGTGTCTCTGAAGGTGAATTAAATGCTGTAAAGAAAATTACAGAATGGGCTGCTTCAAATACTGATTATATTGATAAAATTGAAGTTTTAACTTTTGTAGATGGAGGCTCATCAATAAAATGGATGGAAGAAGCAGGTGCTAAGGTTCAGAATTTATTAACTAAAGGGTCTTTAAATCATTTGACGCATCAACTTAAAAAAACGCCTGAACAACATTTTGCCGAAATAAAGAATGTTATAGATTTAGCAGCTACTAAAGGCATTAAAACCAACGTCTATCTAGAAGATTGGAGTAATGGTATGCGTAATTCACCTGAATATGTATTCCAATTTCTTGATTTTTTAGCCACACAAAACATAGAACGATTGCTGTTACCAGATACTTTAGGTGTTTTAACTCCTGACGAATCCTTCGATTTTATTAAACAAACACGCTTAAGATATCCAGATACTCATATCGATTTTCACGCACATAACGATTATGATTTAGGTGTTTCTAATGTTATGGAAGCTGTGAAAGCTGGAGCAAATGGTTTACATCTAACCATTAATGGAATGGGAGAACGTGCCGGAAATGCACCTTTAGCAAGTAGTATTGCTGTATTAAACGATTTTATTCCTGACGTTGAGGTTTCTGTAAACGAATCAGCTTTAAATAAAGTAAGTAAACTGGTTGAAACCTTTTCTGGGTTTAGAATTCCAGTAAACAAACCTGTAGTTGGAGATAATGTATTTACACAAACGGCTGGAATACATGCAGATGGAGATAATAAGAAGAACTTATACTTTAATGATTTGCTTCCTGAACGTTTTGGTAGAAAACGTAAATATGCTCTTGGAAAAACTTCTGGAAAAGCAAATATTCAAAAAAATCTACAAGATTTAGGTATTAGTCTTAATGACGCCGAGCTTAAAAAAGTTACGCAACGCATCATAGAATTGGGTGATAAGAAGGAAGTGGTTTCTCAAGAAGACTTGCCTTATATAATTTCTGATGTTTTAGATAGCGAATCTTACGAGCATCGTGTTATTGTAGAAAATTATGTATTAACACATTCTAAAGGATTGATGCCTTCTACAACTTTGCAATTAAGAGTAGATGGTAAAATTTATGAAGCACATGCACAAGGTGATGGACAATTTGACGCTTTTATGAATGCATTGCGAATTCTGTATAAAGAACAAAGCGATAAGCAATTACCAGAATTAATTGATTATGCAGTTAGAATTCCTCCTGGAAGTCACTCTGATGCATTATGTGAAACCATAATAACTTGGAAACGTGATACACATGAATTTATAACACGTGGATTAGATTCAGATCAGACAGTTTCAGCAATTAAGGCCACAGAAAAGATGCTTAATTTGTTGTAATTATGCTCTTCTAATTTTCATTATCATGAAGATTAAAAGCGATAGAAATCCAAAAATTGAAAATCCAACAAAAAGAGGTAGTGCAGAATCTTTCACAAAACTTCCTATGTAATTTGCAATAGGTACTGACATTACTGTAGATATAAAACCATTCAATGCCGCTCCAATTCCTGCAATGTGCCCAAGAGGTTGCATGGCTAAAGCTCTTACATTTCCAAAAACAAATCCTATAGCAAAGAATTGAATGGCAAAAAAGGATACAAGCACAAAAGCAGAAGGGTTTATGGAATAGAAAAGTAAAATGTATAGTAATGAAATAACGACATAAGCAATTAATGAGTAGTATGCCATTTTCCACATTCCAAAACGCACAACCACACGACTATTTAAATAGGTAGATAAACCAATGGCAACTGCTAAACTTGCAAATATTATAGGAAATTCTTCAGCCATATTGTATTGATATTCAAATATTTGTTGGGCTGTACTTAAATAAACCAAAAACGATCCTGTAATAAATCCTGATACAATTGTATAAGCAACTGCAGACTTGTGTTTTAAAAATTCACGAGTTCCACTAATAAAAATTAAAGGTGAGAATTTGATTTTATATTTTGGTTTTAAAGTTTCTGGTTGTCGTTTCCAAAACCACAAAATCACTAATACTCCAAATATGAGATTTACATAAAATATGGATTGCCAATCGTAGAATTTTAATAAAAACTGTCCTAAAGTAGGTGCAATTACAGGGACAAGTAGAAAGACCATAACTACAATTGAAATAATTTTAGCCATAAAATCACCACTATAAGTATCTCTTATCATAGTCATACTTATAGTTCTTAGTGAAGCTAAACCAATACCTTGAAGCACGCGACCAATAATCATAACTTCAAAGCTATGTGTTGTAACACATAAAAAACTTGCAAAAACAAAGAGAGCAAAGCCAGTATATACAATAGGTTTTCTTCCAAAACTATCTGACAAAGGACCAAAAAGTAACTGACCAAAACCAAGACCAAGAAAAATCATGGTAATCATCTTTTGGTTGTCATTAATGTTTACAACACCTAGAGCATTTCCTATTTCTGGAAGTGCTGGGAGCAAAGCATCAATAGATAATGCAACAATGGACATTAAAGAAGCCATTAATGCAATAAACTCAAGTTCGTAACCTCTTTTGTTAGACATGGCGCAAAAGTACATGAATTGAATGAGTATACTATTCTTATTTGTTAAGAAGTATTTATAGCATTATAGCCTAAATGAATTGTTATATTTGCTTAACCTACTTTTTAAATTACAAAGCATGAAAGCAGCAACTTTAACTGAAATCAAGAAAGAATTAATGCATCGTTCGCAAGATGAGTTGCTTAATTATTGTTTGTATTTATCGCGATTTAAGAAAGAAAATAAAGAGTTACTCACGTATTTACTTTTTGAATCTCACGATGAGCAAAGTTATATTGATGGTATTAAAGTAGAAGTAGAGCAGTTGTTTTCTGAAATAAATACTAACAGTTATTTCTATATTAAAAAGAGCGTTCGAAAAATTTTAAGACGTATTAAAACTTATATACGATATTCAAAAAAGAAAGAAACTGAAGTTGAATTACTAATTCATTTTTGTGAAACATTAAAATCGTTTAAACCTTCTATGATAAGAAGTGTTGCTTTACATGGTATTTATAAACGACAAATTCTCGTCATTGAAAAAACTGTTGATAAACTACATGAGGATTTGCAATACGATTATAATATAATTCTTGACGAGTTAAAAGCATAAAAAAAAGCCACTTTTGAAGTGGCTTTTTCAAATTTATGGTTAATTATAACGGAATGTTTCCGTGTTTACGTTTTGGCTTAACAATGTCCTTGTTTTCAAGCATTTGGAAACCTTTTATAAGTTTTCTACGAGTATTTTTTGGATAAATAACTTCATCTATAAATCCACGACGTGCAGCGCGATATGGATCAGCAAATCTACTAGCATACTCTTCTTCTTTTTCTTTCCACCTTTCTTCTGGATTTTCAGCGTCTGCTATTTCTCTTCTAAAAATAATTTCTGCAGCACCTTTTGCTCCCATTACAGCAATTTCAGCTGTTGGCCACGCATAGTTTAAATCTGCTCCAATATGTTTTGAGTTCATCACATCATAAGCGCCTCCATAGGCTTTACGTGTAATAACTGTAATTTTTGGCACAGTAGCTTCACTTAAAGCATATAAAAGTTTTGCACCATTTGTGATAATTCCGTTCCATTCTTGATCTGTTCCAGGTAAGAATCCAGGAACATCTACTAATACTAATAACGGAATATTAAAACAATCACAGAATCTCGTAAATCGTGCTCCTTTTACAGAACTGTTTACATCCAGACATCCAGCTAGTTGCATTGGTTGATT
This sequence comes from Flavobacteriaceae bacterium, assembly GCA_013042715.1. Classification (GTDB taxonomy): domain Bacteria; phylum Bacteroidota; class Bacteroidia; order Flavobacteriales; family Flavobacteriaceae; genus Site-B15. Next base: position 9,942 of record JABDPN010000070.1, read on the forward strand.
GGCAACAATACCAATACTTCTTCCGGCAATTCTTGCAAATCCTACAATAATGTTTTCAGCATAATCCTTGTGAATTTCAAAGAAAGAATCTTCATCAATAATTCCTTTTATAACCTCATGCATATCATAAGGCTTGTGCGTATCTTCTGGAATTATATCAATAAGATGTTCTCTTAATTCATTACCAATTTCATAAGGAACTTTTTTAGTGGTTTCTTTATTACTCTGTGGCATATAACTTAACAATGTTTTAACGTCTTTTAAACATTGAATATCATTAGCAGATGTTACATGTGTAACACCAGATTTTGTAGAATGTGTACTTGCTCCACCTAATTCTTCAGCAGTGACCGTTTCATTAGTTACAGTTTTTACAACATTAGGTCCAGTTACAAACATGTAACTAGTATCTTCAACCATTATTGTAAAGTCAGTCATTGCAGGAGAATATACTGCACCTCCTGCACAAGGTCCCATGATTGCTGAAATCTGAGGAATAACTCCAGAAGATTGTACATTTCTATGGAATATTTCTGCATAACCACCTAAAGATTTTACACCTTCTTGAATTCTTGCTCCTCCAGAATCGTTTAATCCAATTACTGGAGCTCCAACTTTTACAGCCTGATCCATTATTTTACAGATTTTCTCAGCGTGTGTTTCAGATAATGCGCCTCCAAAAACTGTAAAATCCTGAGCAAATACATATACTAATCGACCATCTATAGTTCCATAACCTGTTACAACGCCATCTCCATAAAATATTTGCTCATCCATTCCAAAAATAGTAGTTCTGTGTGTAACCATAACTCCCATTTCTTCAAAAGAACCTTCGTCTAATAAGTAATCAATACGTTCACGTGCTGTTAGTTTCTTTTTAGCATGTTGTTTTTCGATACGTTTATCTCCACCACCTAAATATGCTAATTCTAATCGTTTATCTAATTTTTCAATTTTTGTATTCATATGTTTTTCCATAATACATATATTTTAGGTGATTAATTATTTGGTATTCTAAGTTGCTTTTGGTCTTCTAGATATTTCTTAACAGCTATTAAAGCTGCTATTTCAGACTCTTCTTTACGAATAGCTTCTAAAGCTTCAGGAGAATAATAATTCTTTACAAAATGTGTATCGAAATTTCCTGAACGGAATGCTTCATGTTCACAAACAAAACGTCCAAAAGGTAATGTAGTTTCAACACCTTCAACAATATAATTATCAATAGCATAAATCATAAGTTGAATGGCTTCATCACGATTTTTACCATATGTTATTAGCTTAGAAAGCATTGGAACGTAATAAATAGGAATATCCATACCATCTTCAAATCCATTATCAACTCGTATATTATCTCCAACAGGAAGTCTATAAGTTTTTAATTTTCCAACGCTTGGTAAGAAATCGTTTAATGGATCTTCAGCATAAACT
>JABDPN010000073.1 GCA_013042715.1 Flavobacteriaceae bacterium
TGAAATATCCCAACCATTATCTTGTACTAAATATAGAATAGGTAACTGCTTTAAAGCAGCCATTTGAAAAGCTTCTGAAACTTCGCCTTCTGTTACTGATGCATCACCTAAAGAGCATACTGTTATAGGCAATTCTGAATCTTGAATTCTGAATTCTGAATTATTCTCTTTATACTGCATTCCCATTGCTGTTCCTGTTGCAGGAATAGCTTGCATTCCAGTTGCTGATGATTGATGTGGAATCTTTGGTTTATCATCATCCTTTAGACTTGGATGACAATAGTATGTTCTTCCTCCAGAAAAAGGATCATTTTTTTTTGCTAATAGCTGCAACATTAAATGATAAGGTTGCATTTTAATTGCTAGAAGCATTGCATCGTCTCTGTAATATGGAAATAGATAATCTTGAGGCAGAAGTTGCATACCTAAAGCAATTTGAACCGCTTCATGACCTCTTGAAGTAGCATGAACATATTTAGAAACCAATTTAAAATTAGCTTCATAAAATTCTGTCATCGCTTTTGCTGTACAGAGAAATTGAAATCCTTTTTTAAGAGTTTTTACATTCATTAAACAAGTTCGTTTTCTAACTTAACCATCCAGTTAAATTTATCTTCCATTTTTCCTGTTCTAATCTCATTGAAGATTTTTAGAATTGCTTCTGCAACTGGATTATCATCTGATACTTTGATGATTTTATCTTTATAAGCAATTTCTTGAATCATTGTTATTGCAACAGCTGTTCCTGTTCCAAATGCTTCTTCTAGTGTACCATCTTTTTCAGCTTGAATAATCTCGTGAATAGTTATTGGTCTTTCAGTGATTTTGTAACCTCTATCTTTTATTAACTCAATAACACTTTTTCTTGTAATTCCTGCTAAAATAGATCCATCCAGACTTGGTGTGATATATTCACCATTAATCTTAAAGAAGATATTCATGGTACCTACTTCTTGAATGTATTTAAACTCTGTTGCATCTAACCATAAAACTTGGTCGTAACCTTTTTGTTTAGCAAGTTCTGTAGGATGAATTGCTGCAGCATAGTTTCCTGCTGCCTTAGCTTCTCCAGTTCCACCATTTGCAGCTCTTATATAAGTTGTTTCAGCTAATAACTTTACTGGTTTATTAAATAATGGTTGCGATGGTGATGCTATAATAATAAACTTATAAGATACTGCTTCTCGCATTCCAATAAACGGTTCGTCTGCATACATAAATGGTCTTAAGTAAAGTGCGCTTCCTTCTGCAGGTGGTATCCATTTTTTATCTAATAAAACAAGTTGTTTTAAACCTTCTACAAATAAATCTTCTGGAAATTCTGGCATTCCCATTCGTCTTGCACTAAAGTTTAAACGTGCAGCATTTTTTTCTGGTCTAAATAGCATAGGAACTCTTTCCTGATCTATTGTTGCTTTCATACCCTCAAATATAGCTTGTCCATAATGTAAAGCCATAGCTGCAGGATGTGTAGGAATTAATCTTAATGGTTCAACTCTAGGGTTTTGCCATTTTCCATCTTCATATTCACAAATAAACATATGATCTGTAAATGTTCTTCCTAATGGAATATTATCAAAGTCTAACTTATCGACATTTGATTTTTCTATTTGATTTATTTTGATTGTGTATGACATAATGTTATATGGTTGTATTTGTATTAAAATTTTCTAAGTTCTCTGCAATACGTTTTAAGAAACTACCACCTAAATAACCATCTACAACACGATGATCAAAAGATAAGGATAAGTACATCATGCTTCTTATTGCAATTTCATCTCCTTTTTTGGTTTCTATAACTTCTGCTCGTTTTTTAATGATACCTAATGCTAAAATGGCAACTTCTGGTTGATTAATTATTGGTGTTCCCATAAGACTTCCAAAAGTTCCAACATTAGAAATGGTAAACGTACTGCCTTTAATATCTTCTGGATCAAGTTTGTTTTCTCTTGCTTTTGCTGATAATTTATTTACAGTTTGAGCAAGTTCTTTTAGATTCTTTTTATCAGCATTTTTTACAACTGGAACTATTAAATTTCCATTTGGTAAAGCGGTTGCCATACCAATATTAATAGTTTCTTTAACGATAATTTCTTCACCATCTACTGATACATTTATCATTGGAAAATCTTTTACTGCTTTGGCTACAGCATCTACAAACAATGGTGTAAACGTTAGCTTTTCACCATGTTTTTTAAAGAATCTTTCTTTGTTTTGATTTCTCCAGTTAACAAGATCAGTTAAATCAGCTTCAACATATGCAGTAACATGAGGCGATGTGTGTTTAGAATACACCATATGATCTGCAATCATTTGACGCATTCTGTCCATTTTTATTCGTTTGCCTTTTCCCTTATCTAAATTAAGTTGTGGAATTCTATAAGCTGTAGAATCTAATTTACTAATAGGTTGAGCAATTTTATTAGGTCTTCCTTCTTTTATGTATTGAAACAAATCACTTTTACGTAACCTTCCATCTTTTCCAGTTGCTGTTATTCTTGCTAATTCATCAAAACTGATATGATGTTCTTTTGCTATAGAAATGATTAAAGGTGAAAAGTAACTTTTATTACCAGAAGAAACTCTTTTATCAATTTTTCTTTTTGATGTTTTTTTGTTTTGAGTTTTAGCACTTGATTTTTCTTTTTTTACTTCTTTTTTTCTTGAAGATTCTACTATTCCTGTAGTATTAATAATTGCTATAACATCTCCAATTTTAATCACTTCGTTAGCTTCATATAAAATCTCTTCTACTACACCAGAAACTGTTGATGGAACTTCTGAATCCACTTTATCCGTAGCGACTTCCAGAAGCATTTCATCTTCTTCTATGGTATCGCCTACATTTTTAAACCAAGTAATTATGGCTGCTTCTGTAATACTCTCTCCCAATTTGGGCATTATAAATTCAAATCTGGACATTATATGAACTAATGTTTGTTAGTTTTACTATATTATTCTTTCATAAAATCACGAAGTGTTTTGTAAACATCTTCTTGAATTTTCATGTTTTCTGGTACTTCTCTTAATGGTTCTACTTCTTCAAGTGATTCGTGACAATCTTTTGTTAACTGCTGATATAATTGTGTGCCTTTTGTTTTCCAAGCTAACATATCGTCTGTTACCTTCTTTATAACTTTTGCTGGATTACCAACAACTAAACTTCTATTTGGAATTCTAGTTTCTGCTTTTACAAATGCCATAGCTCCTATAATACTTTCATCTCCAATTTCAGCATCATCCATGATAACTGTATTCATTCCTACCAAAACATTTTTTCCAATATTAGCTCCATGAATAATGGCTCCATGACCAATATGCGCACTTTCCTTTAGTGTAATGGATTTTCCTGGAAACATATGCACTGTACAGTTTTCTTGAACATTAACACCATCTTCTAAAATGATTTGTCCCCAATCTCCACGAATTGCAGCTCCAGGACCAATATAACAGTCTTTTCCTATAATTACATTTCCTGTAACTGCAGCTAACGGATGCACAAAACTACTTTTGTGAATAACTGGTATGTATCCTTTAAAACTGTAAATCACTTAAACTTTTTCAACGTTTCTTTTGTAAACTCACTTAGAACTAATCTTCCGCTAATTGAAGCGCGATCTGCCAAAAGTGTATCCCAATCTTCTGTTCCACTCCAAAACATAGTTTTCATCTCACGCATTGCTTCTGGATTGTAATTACTTAAGTTCTTAGTAAACGATTTTATAGCTTCATCTAATTCTTCAGTACTTTCAAAAATTTGAGTAAATAAGCCTTTCTGTTTTGCCCAATCTGCTGAGTAAAACGCATTAGCATCTATAGCAATTTGTGACATAGCACTTGTACCAATTTTACGTTCGACAGCAGGTCCAACAACAAAAGGTCCAATTCCTACATTGAGTTCACTTAATTTAATCGCTGCAAATTTTGTTGCCAAACAATAATCTGTTGCAGATGCTAGTCCTACTCCTCCTCCTACAGTCTTTCCTTGAATTCTTCCAACAATAAACTTTGGACATTTGCGCATTGCATTAATAACATTAGCAAAGCCTGAAAAGAAGACTTTTCCTGTTGCTTCGTCATTTATATTAATAAGTTCGTTAAAGCTTGCTCCTGCACAAAAAGTGCGTTCTCCTCCACTTTTAAGAACAATAACTTTAATATCTGAATTCTTTCCAGCTTCAGTTATTTGTTTAGCTAATTTTGCCAACAAATCTCCAGGCAATGAATTATGAGTAGGATGAAAAAATTCTATGTAACCTACTCCGTTTACAATATGTTGCTTTACGTATGGCTTATTCATAAGGCTTTTCCCGTGAAAACGGGAATCTCATTATTTTAGTTATTTAATTACAAATTATTATATAAATCCTTCCATTTTGGATTATTTTTTTCTATCAATTCTATTTTCCAATCACGATTCCACTTTTTCATTCTCTTTTCCCTTAATCTTGCTGCTTCTTCATTTTTAAAAGTTTCAAAATAAACTAACTTATCTAAATTATATCTAGCTGAAAACGTCGTTGGATGTATTTTGTTTTTGTGCTGATATTTTCTCCTTTTTAAATCTTTTGTTAATCCTATATACAAAACACCTTTTGGTTTATTGGTTATTATGTATATATAGAATTTCACGTTAATTATATTATTTAGATTCTCACTTTCGTGAGAATTTTAAACAGTTTAATCTAATAGATTAAACTGTTTAAAATGATGATTTAAATGTTTCCTTTCTAGTAAATACCATTCATATCGATTCATTTCACCAAAAACAGTATTTATAAGTTTTGCTTCAGGATGATCTTTAAAATAATCTAAATATTCTTGTCTAGCTTCTAACATTTTAACTTTAGCAGCTTCCAAATCTTCATGTTTCAATTGCATAATCTTAGATTTATCTGCTAAAGGAAAATCATATTCTCGAGGCATTTCTTGATAGTTATACAATGTGTTATGAACTTTTTCAAGAATCTTTTCTGGTGTTGTAATTTCAAAATCCTGAATTTCACCTGATGCTATTCTGTATGTATATTCGAGATGCTCAACCATTTGTTGTGGAGACATTGTTCCCCATTTTGGTTTTGTGTCAGAAGTAAGTTTTAACAAACAGTCATTTATTGTTTCGTCTGTCACTTCTACAAACACATATTGCTTTTTCTGAACCATAGTTAACACAGTTGCAAGAGCAACAAGTTCGTTATCTGCATCAAATATTTCTGCAAACCATTTTACAATTCCACTTGGGTGTTCTGCACTAGCAACGTCTCTGTCAACTTTTTGTTTACATGTTAAGCGTACATAAATGGTATCATTATGATAAAGAGGTCGTAAAAACCTGCATTCTTCCAGTCCATAGTTAGCAGAAACTGGACCTTTATTAGGATATACAAATAATCCAGCAGCTGCAGCTAGAATAAAATAACCATGTGCAGTGCGTTTTTCAAAAATACTTCCATCTAAAGACGTAATGTCAGTATGTGCATAAAAATGATCCCAAGTTAAGTTTGAGAAATTGATGATATCTGAATCTGTAAGGGTTCTTTTATGGGTTTTCATAGACATTCCTACTTGAATATCTTCCCAATGGTATTTAAAAGGGTGTTGCTCTGCTTCTTTGTATGCTCCACCTTGTTGATAAATTCCTGTAATTTCTGTTAATGAGGTTGGAGTTCCTTGAATTGCAGTTCGTTGTAAATAATGTTTAACACCTCGCATTCCTCCCATTTCTTCTCCTCCACCAGCTCGTCCTGGACCACCATGAACCAATGTTGGTAATGGCGAACCATGTCCTGTGCTTTCTTTTGCATTCTCTCTGTTAAGTACTAAAATACGACCATGATGACTTGCAGCATTAATCACATATTCTTTAGCTATAGTATCATCATTAGTTATAATTGAAGACACTAATGACCCTTTTCCCATTTGAGATAGTGTTATTGCTTCATCTAAAGTTTTATAAGGCATAATTGTACTAACTGGACCAAATGCTTCTATCTCATGTACAGCAGTATTTTTAAAAGGATGGTCTTCACGCATTAAAATTGGACTCATAAACGCACCTTTTCCTGGGTCTGCTCCAATACAATCAACTAAAAACTGTTTTCCATAAACGATATCTGCTGTTTTATTAATTTCTGCAATTTGGTCTTGAAGTTTCATACGCTGTTCCATACTAATTAAAGAACCCATTCGTACTTCTTTAAGTCGAGGGTCTCCAATAGTTACTTTTGATAAAGCTGAACTTAATGCACTGTGAACATCATCTACTAGTTTTTCTGGCACAACAATTCTACGAATAGCAGTACATTTTTGTCCTGCTTTTACAGTCATTTCTTTTCTGACTTCCTTTATAAAGATGTCGAATTCTGGAGTTCCTGGAACCGCATCTTCTCCTAAAATTGAAGCATTTAAAGAATCAGCTTCCATATTAAAAGGTACTGACTCCTGAATAATTCTTGGATGTGCTTTTAGTTTTCTTCCTATTTCTGCAGAACCAGTAAAGGTTACCGCATCCTGAGATTCTACAGAATCTAAAATAGATTTTACAGTTCCGTTTAAAATTTGAAGTGCACCTTCAGGTAAAATACCTGAATCTATTATTTCACGTGCAACAGCTTCTGCTAAATACGAAGATGTAGGAGCTGGTAAAACTACTGCAGGCACTCCAGCCATCCAGTTAACTGCACATTTTTCTAACATTCCCCAAACTGGAAAATTAAACGCATTAATATGAACTGCAACACCACGTTTTGGCACCATAATATGATGTGCCATAAAACGTCCACCTCGAGATAA